>NZ_JAAHGT010001314.1 GCF_010672385.1 Okeania sp. SIO2F4 | reverse complement strand
TAGTTCCCACAATTATTTGTAAAAGGGTACTTTTTCCTGAACCATTCCGCCCCACAATTCCTAAAGTATGCCCTCTTTCTATTTCTATATTTATATTTTGTACTGCCCAGAATTCATCAGCACGACTTTTTCCAGGGAGTAAAATTTCTTTTAAACGGTCTACAGGATGTCGATACCGTTTAAAACATTTAGAAACATTTTGTAGTGAGATGACAGTTTCAGGCATTATGGATTTTATATGTAAGCTTTCAGCAGTCAGCTATTAGTTGTCAGCTATGATTTGTTGACTTAGGAATGATGATTTATTAACTTCCAGATTTTTTACACAGAAGTATTTCAGTTTAATACTCCTAGCCAAAAACTGTGGATATTATTTGATCCTCATTCCTTATTATCACATTGAAGGAGGAATTAGTCTCCAAGGAGAATAAAAAGTTATATTTACGCAGCATTCCACAGGAAATAAAAAGGCAATTAGTAGTATCTATTATATCTTCATTTGTCAAAAATTAATCTTTTTTCGTAAGTATTCGGCCATTAGCTATTCAAAAATGGAGGAGGCAAAAGTTCTTGAAAAATCAAGGGATAATTAGGGCTTGCTGATTAAAGATAAAAGCATTGAAAGATAAAGGTTTGAGAAACTAATGGTTGGGAAAAAGTACCAGCTTTTGTGTTAATAAAGCTGAAAAATTAAGCATTTGGGAGTAACGGGAGGCGGAAAATTTGAGTGGCTATGATGAACGAGTACCTCTTCTACAACTCCCTGCTCCTCGTAATTCTTAACTACTCCCTACTCCTACTCCCACCGACCTACCTCAACAAAAAGACTTTTGAGCGCAAACCCTAATTAAAAGTTACTGTCAAAGTAGTCTCTCTTAGCCGTGATAAATATTCATTTAAACCTCGCCTGGAAAGGGGGGGGGATATTAATTGCTTACCTTTTTTCTTCCTTTTGTTTATTTCTCTGTTTTAACTATTGCTTATATTTTCCTACAAATTAGAGTTTTTTATGATGATTGATAAATCATTTTTAAGTTGTAATATTTTGGTGGGAGTTAGAAGTAAAATAGGGGAGCGTTCGGATTAGTGACGTACATAATTTTAAAGGTTTTTTTGAATATTTATTCCTTCTTCCTTCTTATAAAACATCGGCAAAAGCAGGACGTAATTTTTGATAAACCCACAAGCCGAAATAAAATATCAGTACAGACATCAAAGCAGCAATTCCTAATTCTCCCCAGTGTTTAATTTCTCCTACTAAAACTAGGTCACGATATACTTCGGCGATCGCTGTTAAAGGATTACACCAAAATACCCAAACTCGCCAATTTTCTGGAATTACTGATGCAGGATATACTATTGGTGTAATGTAAAACCAAAGATTTAGAATTACGCCTAGAGTCTGCGGAATATCTCGTAAAAATACTGTTAATCCAGCAGTAAAATATCCTAAACCTGCTGTTAATAAAAGCTGAGGTATAAGCACTACCGGTAGTAACCATAATGTTTGATTTATCGCCCCAAATGATATATAAAACATTCCTGTTAAAGCTATTAATCCAAATGTACTTTCTATAAATGTTGAAAGAATAGGAACTAAAGGTAATAAACTCAGAGGAAAGACTACTTTTTTAACTAAATTTGGCTGTCTAATTACACATCCAGAAGCTTGAGTCAATCCATTAGTAAAAGCTAACCAAGGTATTAATCCTGCAAATAGCCATAATCCAAAGGTTAACTTACTATCTTCTGGTAATCCTTTTAGGTCAAGCTTAACTTTAAGAATAATTGAGAAGACGTAGGTATAAATTAACAGTTGGGATA
>NZ_JAAHGT010001313.1 GCF_010672385.1 Okeania sp. SIO2F4 | reverse complement strand
AAAGTTATGAGCTTCTTTTCTTTCTACATTTACTAAAAATTGACAATAATAACCGTTACTCACGTCTAACAACTCTTACACGATTTATTTGTTGTTCTGAATACCAGACTAAATCACGGCTAGTCCAAAGTTCAAATACACCAGCTTTAAAACCATCTTTAAACTCAATTTTCTTTCTGTCTGGAGATAGTTTATAACCTGTTGTTTTGTACTCTACTGAGCGGGTAAATTTCTTAAATTTAGGATAGCCTTTTTTACCTGGTAATTTCAGTCTACAATTTTTGTAGAATCGTTGTATTGATTGCCATGCCCTGTCGGCTGATGCTTGTCTTGCTTGAGAGTTTAACTTTTTTACCCAAGGAAAATTGGCATCTTTTGCTAGTACAGAACAAAGATGCATGTAAGTCATTGCGTTTGACATCTTTATTATCCATCCAATAACGCAAACAACTGTTTCTGATGAATTGACCTGTTAATATCATTTCATCTAAAACTTTGTACTGATTTTGACTGCCTTTTAATTTGGCCTCAATTACTAGCAAAGCTATTGTTAATTCCTCGACTACATTTATTATTATAACTAATTTTACCTGAAATGTCTACTGGATAAACTTTTAGTAGAAGTTGTAGCAACTCTTAAACAAGTTGTTTGTGTAAAAGGGTGATATTTCTATATTTGTTTGCTAGTCTACTTTTTTGCTGATTTGGAAAAAACCCAAAAAGCCTGTTTCCGAAATCTGAGAAACAGGCTTTAATCAAAAATAATCAAAGTATTTAGTTTATTTGTACTTGAGTGTTGTTGTTATTTTGTTTGTTTGAGAGATAGAATTTCTTCTTGCAAGGTTTCGAGTTCCTTCTGCTGTTGTTTAACAACCTTAGTTAAAATTGCAATAACATCCATAGTCTTAACTGCCTTGTGTTCGTCAGAGCTGATTAAATCTGGAACTTCTTCTGCAATAAAACCAGCATTTAGAGTTTTGCCCTCATCAGCAATGTAATTATATTTGACTGGGTTGAGGTCTGCTAAAATATAAACTGCCTCTTGACTGGACAGACTGGCGAAATTTTCTTTTAATTCTTTCGATGAACCTTGAGAAACACTACCTCTTACTGTCAGGTTTCCGTTTGGCCAAAAAACAGCACCTCGCTGTGTAAATTGATAACCTCCATTTACATAAGGAACAATCCATAGCTGAGTATGATCGCTTGGAGCTTTAACTAGCCAAGCATTCCTGGAACCATCATTGAAAAACAGAGTTTCCCCTGATAACCTTGCCGTTCCTCCTATTACAGGTGAAGCAAGAAATGACAAGCCAGCAACTAGCAAAATCATCAAGGTAGTTACTAAAGCAAAAACCCTAGTCTTCTTTCTTACTAATATAGCAACAAAGTTACTCATTCTATCCTCCTCAAAACAATTGGACTGATTTGGGAAAAGATATCAAGAAATTTTATTAGTTTAGCAAAAAACAAATAAAGATGTCAATAAACTACCTAAAACAACAAAACATCTTTCCCATGTATCAGAAAGATGCTTTGTTAAATATTACCCTGGCATTGAGCTATTTTCACATGGGGCTACCCCCAAAGTATCTTCGCCAGCGCTACGTTTCACTTCCGAGTTCGAGATGGATCGGAGTGGTTCCATAGCCTCATAAACACCAGGAATAACTAGAAACAATGAAGGCTGCATAGTTGTGAAGTCAAAGATTGGAATGGAGGTCAAGCCCTCGGTCTGTTAGTGTGTCTTAGCTCCATACATTACTGCACTTCCACTTAACACCTATCAACGGGTCGTCTTCCCGTGACCTTACCTACCTAACGTA
>NZ_JAAHGT010001312.1 GCF_010672385.1 Okeania sp. SIO2F4 | reverse complement strand
ATAATTACAAGAAGGTTAAAACCGCGAGGGAATTGAATATAAGGAATATTGTCTTTGTTTTCCCCTATCCAAGGGGAGGCTTCAAGGCGCGAATTATTTAATTATTAATTATTAATTATTAATTTTTTGGTAAGATTTAGCTAAACAAAAAAAGCTGATAGCTAGCTGATAGCTAATTGCTATAGCTAAGAAAGAATTGGCTCTTGACAATTACTGATGATGAATCTCAGACTAGGAAATGTTTTTCCCACTGTTCCCTGTTCCCTATTCCCTATTCCCTATTCCCTGTTCCCTGTTCCCTGTTCCCTGTTCCCTGTTCCCTGTTCCCTGCTATAATTGTTATAAAAAACTGTGAATTCTATAGACTCTTTCCTAAAACGCTTTGAACATTTTGGCGTTGAGCTTGGTCTCGAACGCATCTACCAACTGTTAGATAATCTAGGCAACCCTCATCTGCAAGTACCCATAATTCATGTTGCCGGAACAAATGGCAAAGGTTCCGTCTGTGCTTACCTATCATCCATACTCAAAACAGCAGGATATAAAGTCGGACGTTATACCTCACCTCACTTAGTTGACTGGACAGAACGTATTTGCCTCAACGAAGAAAAAATTTCCTCCACTATATTAGAGCAACTTTTACAAGAAGTAGAAGCAGCCATTCAACCAGAACAACCTTCACCGACTCTGTTTGAAGTTATTACTGCTGCTGCTTGGTTATATTTTGCCCAACAAGAAGTAGATGTAGCGGTTGTAGAAGTAGGTTTAGGAGGTAGACTAGACGCCACAAATGTTTGTCACCAACCAATGGTAACTGTCATTACCTCCATTAGTTGGGAACATTGGCAAAGATTAGGTCCTACTTTAAGTCATATTGCTGGAGAAAAGGCTGGTATTCTTAAACCAAGATGTCCTGCAATAGTTGGAGTTTTACCCCCAGAAGCAAAAATAGTAGTAGAAAAACGTATTACCGAGCTAGAATGTCCTGTTGTTTGGGTCGAACCTGCTGAATTATTAGAAGGGAGTCGGGAAAATAACTCATTGCCAGTAGCTAATTATCAAGGTATTGAATATAAAGTGCCATTGTTTGGAGATGTACAGTTAAGCAATTCGGCGATCGCTATTGCCACAGTTCAAGTGCTAGAAACACAAGGTTGGGAGGTCTCGACCGCAGCAATTAAACAAGGAATAGCTGAAACTAAATGGCCTGGACGTTTGCAATGGACTACATGGCAAAATCGCAAATTATTAATTGATGGTGCCCATAATACTGCTGCTGCCCAAGTATTGGGGCGGTATGTTAGGACACTTAATTATCCATCTATCAGTTGGGTTATGGGTATGCTGTCTACTAAAGAACATTCCGAAATTTTTCGGGCACTTCTTAGACCAGGCGATCGCCTCTACCTAGTTCCTGTGCCTGGTCATAGTTCGGCTGACTTGAAGCAACTTAGAATTATAGCCGAGGATATATGCACAGAATTAGAACTTTGTCAAATTTACTCCCATCTAACAGCAGCTTTAAAAAAGGCTATGACTGACAGTGAAAATTTAATTGTTTTATGTGGTTCCCTATATTTATTGGTTGACATCCTCCCCGTCTTTTGACATCCTCCCGACGCTGCACTTGCGTGACAGCGCGGGATTCCTAACCATCACTGATTAGGGTTTTCTGCTTCAATGCACCAGCCTCCAAGGCCTTTCCCTCTTTTCGGTCTTACGGTCGCTCCACAGACAAGCCAGCGCGGTCTTGGGGGTCTCCCCCATGAGCGACTGGCGCTGACACTGCTAGCCCAGCAGCCTCTAAGTACAATAGCACACGCTTTGG
>NZ_JAAHGT010001311.1 GCF_010672385.1 Okeania sp. SIO2F4 | reverse complement strand
CAAAATAGATTCACCCAGTCAAATCGAAAATACTGGATTACCTGAACACAAAAGTCATCCAATTGAACCTGGGGAGCAGCTACTAAAGCCCCCATCTAAACTCCTCCTGGTAAAGAATTATATACCATCACTTCTATTTATAGTGACACTGTTTATAGGAGTATTCATAGGAGTTGGGCTAACTATTTCGTTTCCTGAGTTTTTTTCAGAGGAAGAGATACCAGTACCACCAGAACCAACATCAGAAAAAGATCTCAACCCAAAGTATTCCACACCAACATCAGAAAAAGATCTCAACCCAAAGTATTCAGAGCTAAAAAATCTACTCCAACAAAAGAAATGGAGAGACGCCGATAACGAAACTATTAGTTTAATGTTGAAAGTTGCAGGACGAAAAAAACTAAGGAAACAAGATATAGACAATTTTTCTTGTACTGACCTCCGCACAATAGACCAACTTTGGGTAGAATATAGTGATGGTAAATTTGGCTTTTCTGTACAGAAGGAAATTTATCAGAGTTTGGGTGGAACAAAAAACCATAATGACGAGGTATGGGAAAAATTTGGAGATCAAGTAGGATGGAGAAAAGAATACAACTGGTTGGAACGTAAAGATCTAATCTGGAGAGAAGAAACATCATTGCATTACATGGGACATCTCCCATACATGGGATTGGGTTGGCCACCTGCTAGTCAGATAGGATTTTCGGCTTGGTCCCTACTCTTCTCTCGTGCAGATACTTGTGGACTTTAACATATAAGCGTTTCAGTCATTAATATTTCAATCTAGTAGGTTGGGTTAAGCGACAGCGCAACCCAACAAAAATCTGCATCTAAATCTATAAATATGTGTTGGGTTTCACTTCTTTCTACCCAACCTACGAAATAGTTATTTTTTATTATTAGGACTTATCCAATTCACCATCTGAATTTAACTCTTTCATATATTCTAAATAAGATTCTATGGCATCCTTAATATTTTCCAATGCCTGAGCTTCAGTTTCTCCTTGAGACCAACGTCGAGGTAAATAAGGACACCAAACAGCATATCCTTCATCAGTTTGTTTGAGTTTAACTCCGTATCGCATCTGTTTTTCAGTTATCAGTAAGAGATTTAAAGTTTATTGTAATGCTTGAACTATACCAACGTATTTCTCTAACCAAAGACTTCCCAGAATATAACCTGAAAAAAGGTGATATTGCCATGTTAATTGATACAGCAACTCACCCAGAAGGAAGAGAAAATGGTTATGTATTGGAAGTATTTAATGCCGTAGGAGAATCTATCAATGTAATTATCGTGCCTATGTCTGCTGTTGAACCTTTAAAACAAGATGAAATTTTGTCTGTTCGTTCTTTGGTAGAAATAATCTAAATAGAGACATTATCATTGGTATTGTCATTGCGAGGCGGTCATAAATGAGTTAAACTTTTAAGAAAAAAATTAAATTAGCCGAAGCAATCTCTTCTAGAATTACTATCAAACTAGCAACGAGAAAATTAATATTGTCATTGCGAGGCGGTCATAAATGAGTTAAACTTTTAAGAAACATATTAAATTAGCCGAAGCAATCTCTTCTATAACTACTAGAAAACTAGCAACGAGCAAATTAATATTGTCATTGCGAGGCGGTCATAAATGAGTTAAACTTTTAAGAAAAAAATTAAATTAGCCGAAGCAATCTCTTCTAGAATTACTATCAAACTAGCAACGAGCAAATTAATATTGTCATTGCGAGGCGGTCATAAATGAGTTAAACTTTTAAGAAAAAAATTAAATTAGCCGAAGCAATCTCTTCTAGAATTACTATCAAACTAGCAACGAGCAA
>NZ_JAAHGT010001310.1 GCF_010672385.1 Okeania sp. SIO2F4 | reverse complement strand
TCAAGAATACTGACAAACAGAAATAGTAGTGTGTAGCCGGATTCGTGATTATGAAGCTCTTTCAAGTCAGTTAAAATTTCAAGCAGCTATATATTTACAGCCCTTAAGTTTAGAGCAAATTCAAGAGTATTTAAAAAATGCAGGTTCAGAATTAGTAGCCGTCAGAAAAGCATTAGAATCTGATGTTAAATTGCAAGAGTTTTCCCGCTCTCCTTTGATTTTAACTATTATCAGTTTAGCTTATCAAGGAATATCAATCGAAGAATTACCTAGTCGCAGTAATGCTGAACTTAGAGAACATTTATTTAATGCTTATATTGACCGAATGTTTAAACGTAGAGCTGTTAATATTGTCTACTCTCAGGAAAAAGTAAAAAAATGGCTAATTTGGTTAGCAAAGCAGATGGTTAGGGAGTCAGAAACTGTATTTTTAATTGAAAGAATGCAGCCAACTTGGCTACAAAGAAAAATCAATAACATTGCTTATATTGTTACCTTACTAATGATAATCTTCTTATTGTTTTGGAATTTATTTAATCAAGCTTTACTAAGTTATGAGCTGCTAATTCTTCTAAGCTTTGGTATTCTCTACTTTTGGCGTTTCTTTGGATTTAAAACTATTCAGACAGTCTCAAGTTTAAGATGGTTAGGAAAATATACTATCAACCGAGTAATTATTGGCATAACTATCGGACTAATTTCTGGTTTGTTATTCAGTCTTTTCAGGCAAGACATAATTAATTATACTATAGTTAGAGGAGCAATGGCTGGATTAAGCTTAGGACTAACTCTAGGAATAGTTCGTGGTATGACAGGTCCGGGAATAGAAGAAGTTACAATTCCCAATCAAGGAATTTTACTGTCAACTAAAAATGCTTTGATATTTGGTTTAATTGCAGCTATATTAATGATTTTATCTGCTAAATTATTAGACTGGTACCTCATCGCTTGGGGTCAATATGGGTTAATTTTCGGATTAGCTGTGGGAGGAGGAGAAGCTTGTGTAAAACATTTTATTTTACGAGTTATTTTGTATTTTAATGGTTATATCCCTTGGAATTATGCTCGTTTTCTTGACTATGCTACTCAATTAATATTTTTACAGAAAGTAGGAGGTGGCTATATTTTTATTCATCGATTATTGTTAGAACATTTTGCTAGAATGCCAAAGAACAGTTAACAGTTATCAAAGTGTAGGGTGGCGATGGGGGGCTAGACACCTTTTATTAATTTTTTCCTATAACTAAAAAATCCTCACTTTTTACTAAATATTTAATTTTTTAGATTTGGCGTTGGTGATGGGTGGCTATGATTTTTCACTCATTAGACATCTCCGATAATTAAAAATCAAATCAATCCCATACGCATAAATAATTAATTCTTTCCCTCTACTGCCTACTCCCTATTTTCCGGAAAGGTCTATTGTAGAAACGGGCAACGTTGAGATAAATGCTTGTTTTTTGTAGAAAGTTTTTTTGATCTGATTGAGGGAAAAAATTTACAAGTCTAGCTTCCTATGGAGAAATGGTATTAGGCGTTCCCGTAGCGTTGCGTAGCACTATCATTACTCTGCCACTTCATCTAAGTCTAAAATCTAAAAACTGTTGCGCAACAGTTGAATTAATTATCAACTAAAAATTTTCACTCTGCCACTTCATCTAAATCTAAAATCTAAAAACTATTGCGCAACAGTTAAATTAATTATCGTGCGACTCGTTGGCCACTAAACTAGGAAACTAGGTATAAATGGCCGTTCCAAGTCAATACATGAGGATCACCTCGACTTGTGAATAACTCTTATTACCTTGGTGGTGAAATTCCACCCACCCTGTT
>NZ_JAAHGT010000131.1 GCF_010672385.1 Okeania sp. SIO2F4 | reverse complement strand
AACTAGCATTAATTCCACCTTCTTTCGCATCAATTCCACCAGAACTACTTTCCATAGTAATATCCCCTCCATCTCCCTCACTTACCGCAGTCGAAATATCTCCATTCACCGTAATTTTATTCTCTGCAATCAAAGTAATATTACCCCCATTTCCTAATTCAGAACTAGCATTAATTCCACCTTCTTTCGCATCAATTCCACCATGACTACTTTCCATAATAATATCCCCCCCATCTCCCTCACTTACCGCTGTCGAAATATCTCCATTCACCGTAATTTTATTCTCTGCAATCAAAGTAATATTACCCCCATTTCCTAATTCAGAACTAGCATTAATTCCACCTTCTTTCGCATCAATTCCACCATGACTACTTTCCATAGTAATATCCCCTCCATCTCCCTCACTTACCGCTGTCGAAATATCTCCATTCACCGTAATTTTATTCTCTGCCAAAACTTCAATATCTCCTCCATCAACTGTTGATATTCCTGCCACATTCACATCACCCAATACATCAAAAAATACGCCTCCACTTCCCCCTACTGCCTCTAATTTTTCCACATCCAACCGCAACGGCATATCCGATAAACCTATTCCTCCACTCCCAGAAGTTTCCAACACAATATTACCCGCACTTATCAAAGAATTATCATCAACACTCTGAATATTTCCCCCATTTGCATTAACCAAAACTCCACCTGTTGTTGTTAAATTTCCTAGAGTAATATCCCCAATTTCCTCGACATTTCCTAACTCAATTCTAATCGTGCCACTGCCAGCTTCTAAACTTGTTCCTTCCCCTTGAATAATATTTCCTTTCTCTTCTCCATTATTCCCTTCAATAAAAATATTTCCATTCCCATTTTCTGTATTAATATCTGCATTAATATTTACACTTTCACTAGCAGTTAATCTCACATTATTTCCAGCTTCTATTCCTTCTTCAATACCAATATCTCCATCCACATTTAATTGCACCTTACCTCGCCTACCCCCAGTAGAAATCCCTGTTAATTCCCCATTTACTCCACCCACACTTAGAGATGAAATTGCATCTATAAATATTCCACCTTTTCCTGTAAGTGCTTCTAAATTATTCACATCAAATCTCAGTGGAGCATCAGATAATCCAATTCCTCCTGCTCCACGAGTTCTTAAAATTACTTTGTATGCTGCGATTAAACTATTAGCTGAAACTTGGGTAATTTGACCACTATTAGCATTAAGTATTACTCGTCCTTCTGTGGTTAAAGAAGCTAGATTTATGTCTCCTATTTCTCCTAATCCTCCCAATCTAATCGCAATAGTTCCACTTCCGGCATTTAATGTTGTTCCTTCTTGTTGATTTATGGATGCTAAACCTTCGCTACGATTTTCAATATTGGCGTTATTATCATTTCCAAATAGTGTAATATTTCCATTGCCACTTGATGTGTCAATATCGGCATTTATATTAATACTTCGTCCGGCTTTAATTTCTACATTGGAGTCTGTTTCAATTTTTTCATTTATGGTTATATCATTGTCTGCTTGGAGAATTATTTCTCCTGATAAGTCTTCTATATTTTCCGCAGAAATTGTCACGTCAGCATTTTCATCTTGAGCAAAAGGGTCTATTGGTATTTCTGTTTCTGTTGTTTCTGAATTATCGGCAATTTCTGTATTTTCTGTATTTCTAGAATCTGCGATTTCTGAATTATCCGTATTTTCGTCAGGTTCAACTTCCGAATTATTTTCTGCTGTTTCTATTCCTGAATTATCGCTATTTTCTGTTGTATCTGAATCAGAATTTTCGTTAGGTTTAACTTCGGAATTATTCTCTGCTGTTTCGGTTTCTGAATTTTCAGTATTTTCTGTAGACTCAATCTCAGAATTATTTCCTTCTTCGTTCCCTAATGTATTTTCTGAGTCTCCCACAGTCAGATTTTCTGGGTCTAATAAAATTGTTCCTGTATTTCCAAATTCTGCACTAACATCCACACTTCCATTAAATATTAATTGTTGTTTTCCTGAGACTTCAACAAACCCTCCATTACCAGAAAATTCTCCCCCATTAGCACTAATATTTCCCCAAAAATTAGTAATTCCATCCGACAAAACTATTACTATTCCTCCATCTCCATTTGTAATAGCATCGGCAGAAATAATTGAATTTTGATTAATAAAAGTATGTTGAGAATTAGGAACAATTCCATTACCTTGAAAGTCGCCTCCTATTAATACAGTACCACCTCCGTTAAAACCATCAGCGTTAATATTTGTGTTAATAAGAGCTAGGCGATCGCCGAAGATATTAACTTCTCCTCCTACATTTCCAGAACTTGATACATCTACATTTCCTGAAGCAATGACATCTCCTGGAGTATCAGCAACCAAGGTATTTGAGTCTGTCAATACCACATCACCATCAGCATTAACGCTAACAGATGAGGCGTGAGTTATATTCCCTCCTGTTAAAAGTTCTGGTAAAGATAAAGGGGTAATATTAGTATCTTCCCCATCTTGTAGGGACCTTACATGCAACGTCCCTACATCTAAACTTAATAAATGTCCTGGTTGTGATATTCTCAGGGTACTACCACCTTCTACTGCTGCAATAGTAATATTACCCCCTGCTGTAGAGAGTTCCCCTGTATTAATCACAGTCCCCCCCAACAAAGTTAGATTTTCTCCAGGGTTTAAACTTAAATTTCCTTCATTAACTAAAGCGCCTGGGTTAGATACATTAAATCTATATCCACTAGGGTTTCCAACTAATTTTGAGTAGTCGTTTGTGCCGATCGCTTTAAACCAGAAATTATTGTTGTCAAAACCAATACCTGTGGCAGTCGTAACGCTGAATGAAGCGGGTATGTTGAGGCTAGCATTAGGACCGAACATTATACCTGCAGGGTTCATCAAGTAGAGGTTAGAGTTACCACCAATAACTTGGATGAGACCGTTAACATAAGAAGCATTTCCACCTGTAACTCTACCGAGAATATTGTTAGTATCTGGGGTAGTGAGGAAGTTAGCAGTTTGGCCGGAATTAACATTAAATTGGTCAAAGCCATGGAATAAATTCCCTCCACTACGAGTACCACCTTGGATATTAAATTGGTTGCCGTTTTGATTGACAGTTGTTCCTGTACCATCATTAGCGGGGGTTATGGGTTGTGCTTTAGCAGGAGTTGTTGCCAAAGCTGCGAGTAAAGGCATTAATAGAGATAAGGGATGGCCAAAGCGAACCATTTTCATAGTTTATGGAAATAGACATGGGATTTTCCAACTATTATATTTCAGCTAATTTAACAGTTATGCAATGTTGTAGCAATCAAACTATTTCAGAACTTATATCATGTCCGGTTAAATAGACATCTGGTGGAAAAGAGGGAACACTTAACACTTAACACTTAACAGGAAGAAAGAATAGATAATTTCTGGATGATAATTGATTTGATTTTTAATTTTCACGGGCTTTGTGTAATAGTTATAATTAAAGTTCGTAGTAGAGCTTTAGCCCTATCTATAGTGAGGGCTAAAGCTCTACTACAAACCATATACTTTTTTATCACTAATCATTCGGACATGATATTACGGATGAAGTAGGAAAAACTAGGATTTGAGATTGCTTAAGAGTCGGTCGCAATGACGAAAATACGTTGCAGGTGCGTAAGTCCTACATTTTTGTCAATTTGAGGTATTTTATACCATTTTTTATCAATTCTGCTAAAGCTAAGTCTCTCTCAGAAAGGCTTGTAGTTGCTATAATATCATGTTCGGTTGAATAGTTATAAATAACGATGGAGGAGTCAGGAGTCAGGAGCGAAGAAAAAAGAGTTTGAATGTATAAGGAGGAGAAAGTTTTTTGATGGCTAATTATCTGAACATGATATAAGAGTAGGATCAAAAAACTATTACAAATTTTTCTATTCTCAACCCCCGCTCTCCCTTAATACTTAATAAAACTCCTATCTAAAACTGGATTTTGTATAGCACTGCGCAAATAGATTAGGACATTTATAAATTCTCAAACTCAGTCATAGATTACTTTTAACTTTTGACTTTTGACTTTTAACTTGCGCGTAGCACTATATTATCTCTTCAAAAGCCAAATCAAGGTAGAATAATAAGTAGAACTCACTCAAAATTATTTTAGGAGTTATCATAATATGCTGCGTAAATTAACCGTTTTGTTTATGTGTTTAACATTGTGTTGGACAACAGTCGCCTGTGGCAGTTCCAACACCACCTCAAATCAAAACTCAAATCAAAACTCAAATGCCAATATCTCATCTAACCGAAACCCTAACCAAGTAACTGAAGGAGAATATCCTGTACAACAAGCAACCTATAACGACGGCAACGGCGAATATTCCTTAATGTTACTGAATACTCCTTCAGGTAAACCGCCAATTTATACCACTACAGATTTGCAAATGGCAAGTTTAACTGAGGAAGAAATTCAGGAAGGCAAAACTAACTATGCTAACATTAATGGTAACCAAGCTAGTTTGCATATTAAACCAGACTTTAAAATTGAATATGTACACAACGTAACCGAAACCCAAACTAACCCCCAAACAGGTAGACAAGAAACAGTTATTGTGCGTCGGGAGTCTAACTTCTGGGCACCTTTTGCAGGAGCAGTAGCAGGTCAAGTAGTTGGCGGAGCAATTAGTAGTATGTTGTTTCGCCCTCAATATTATGTACCACCAGTTTATCAACCAGGTGGAGTAATGACTGGGTATGGTGGATATGGCAGCAGCTACACCCAAGCTGTTAACCGATATCAAGAACGTTATCAAGCTCCACCAGCAGCAGTGAAAAATCGTCAAACATTACGTTCTACTGGTGTAACTAATTCTACTAGGAGTAACACAACTCGTAAACAACAGCAAAATATAAATCGTTCTACAGGAAGTGGTGCTGGTGCCAGTGACTTGAAGCGCTCAGGTACAGCAAAACCTCGCCAACAACGTCGTAGTTTTGGTAGTGGTGGGTTTTCATCACCTTCACGTCGGACCAGTGGTTTTGGTGGTAGACGACGCCGATAAATAACATTTCCTCAACTTGTTTATAGCAGATGAATTTAGCTGTTAGATTCATCTGCTTTCCTGCTTCATAAAACCGATATAAAACGTCATCATATGACATTTTACTGTTTACTTCCTGCTGTACGGACGTTGCATGCAACGTCCCTAAGGCCGTCGGCGGTTGCTCATCCACAGGCATTCACGGGTCTTGCCCGACCGCATTTCTCAAATTTATACTGGCGTTTAAATCTTGGCGAAGATTGATAACCCACACTTCTTGCAGTCATAAGTTCTCATATGCAAGGGCATATCTTGAACATGACCGCAGTTTGAGCAAGTCTTTGATGATGGAAAGAATCTATCTACTACTACTAATTCACTTCCGTACCATTGGCACTTGTATTTAAGCTGTCTGCGAAATTCATAAAATCACTATCTGCTAACTGATTTGGCTAGCTTATGGTTAGAGAGCATTCCTCTGACATTGTCATACTTCTATGACTATACTGCCGTGGTTCTTGGCGCTTATTGTTGTCAGTTTATGAAGTGCGTCTTGACGGATGTTTGCTACTTTTCTATGCAACCTAGCTATCTTCCGTTGTGCTGCCCGACCGTTAGCAGAACCCACATCTTTATGACGATTTAGGTATTGCTCTCTTGACAACTTAGCTTCAAATTTCTGATACGATCTCACAATGCGCAAATACTTTTCCATCACTTAATGTAGCTAAGGTTTTCACACCTAAATCTACACCGATAACATCAGTTTTTTTGGGTGTGGTTATGCCATGAAATTCATTGTAGGGGCGATTCGCATAGATGCCCCTACAACTGAGATACCAATCACCTGCAAGTCTACTAATAGTGATTTTTTTTAGTTTTCGCCTCAATCGGTTCACAGGTTTTGACAATACCAATAAAAGGTAATTTATGATTCCATCCATTTAGTTCTATTAGTTTTCCACAGTTATCAATGGTGAAAGAATCCGATTTACCTTTCTTCTTAAACTTTGGATATTTTCCTAACCCTTTAAAAAATCTTTTAAAGGCTTCACCTAAGTTAATGAAAGCATATTGATAAACCTTAGATGACAAGTTTTTCATCCAAGGATATAAAGGCTTTGTGTGGTTAGTAAAAACTTCTCTTAGCTTACGAATATTTGGCTTGTAACCATCTTTATAAAGAGCATTCCATAAACTTAAACCCCAGTTATAACACCAACGTGAGTAGCCTGCGTGTAGAGCCATCAGGGTTTTCTGTTTGTTATTCAGTTTCAGTTTGGTTAGTCATGGATTTCATGTATGTGTGAACACAGTCTGTCTAATAGTGTGCTTTGTGATGTATTATATCGTTACTTTTTGATTAAGTCAATGCTCCCTCCGTTTTTTGTCCTGTACTTAGGTGCAAGCTATGAGAAATTTGTTGGGAATACAGCTCTTTCTCGGTAGATTTGTAGGGTGGGCAAGCCTAGGTCGGAAAATTCTCAATTCTTTCATTAGACCTTGCCCACCCTACGCAGCTTCATCGTGAGGGATGAAAGCGTAGATTATCTCTACTCAATTGATCGAGCTTGGTCACTCCCATAAATTTCATATCACGCTCAATCTCAGTGCGCATATTACCTAAAACACGCTCAACTCCTGCTCTCCCAGCAGCGGCCAATGCAAAAAGATAGAATCGCCCACCTGAACATGCTTTCGCTCCAACAGATAGCGCCTTGAGCATATGGGTACCGCGCTGGATACCACCTTCGCAAATGACATCAATTTTATCCGTTCTACTAAACTTACCCAAACTTACCCATGCAAGAATTGCATGAGCTTTGGAGCTAGCTTCCTGTCTCCCAGAAGACCACTGACCGCAGTCTGTAACTTATCTTCGAGAGCAGGCTTAAAATCGGTGAGAACTCCACCTACTAACGTGCATAATTTTCTAAGTTCACAGCAGCATTAAAATCTCGGTCTGCCTTGAAACCGCACTTCTCACATTCATATTGTCTGACATTCAACGGCATTTTCTGTTGATGTCCGCAGTCAGAACATATCTGAGAACTTGGATAAAATCTATCTGCTATTATTAGCTCACTGCCATACCATTCACACTTGTATGTTAGCTGACGCTTAAACTCATAAAACCCACAGTCTGCTATAGCACTTGCTAGTTTATGATCTCTTGGTGCGCGTTCCGCAAGCGAGCTGTCGTCGTCGCGGGGTCGCACCGCTTTTTGAGCATTCCACTTACATTGTCATACTTCTATCACTATGGTGCTGTGGTTTAAAGCTCGCCCATGTTGTGAGTTCATGTAGTGCATCTGCTCTTATATCAGCTATTTTTTTGTGAGTCTTGGCTAGTTTTTTTACTGCTTTGGCTCTGTTTTTGCTACCAGGCTCTTTTTTCTGGACACGCCGTTGATAACGAGTTAGTCGTTTTTTTGCTTGTTTGTAGGCTTTGACGTTAGGGTAGGTCGTTCCATCGCTACAAGTTGCTAGGGCATTTATACCTACATCTACACCAATAATAGCCCGTTTTTTAGTCAGAGGTCTGGGCTGACATTCATCATACTTAAAACTAATGTACCAGTCACCTGCTCGCTTGGATATTCTCACATTTTTGACTGGCACAGATGGTAAGATACAGTAAGTTTTTACTATTCCTATTCTTGGTAGTTTGATATAGTTTCCTTTCAGGATTTTAATACTTCCTTCTAAGTATAAACTATCTTTTTTACCTTTTTTCTTAAATTTGGGAAACCCACGTCCGGGGACAGTAAAAAAGTTTTTGAATGCCCTTTCTAAATCTCTTAATGCTTGCCCTTGGTGCACATTTAGACACCTCATAATACCACGGATTTTGGGATTTTACTTCTGCAATTAAACGCTTATGCAAAGTGATAGCACTAGGGCGTTTTTTGGTAGCTTCGTACTCAGTAATACAAGTAGCTAATCCCCAATTATAAGCAGTCAGGGGCTACACCTGCGTGTTTAGCAAGTAGTGTTTTTTGCTTATTATTAACTTTTAATTTAGTCTTGATTGATTGCATTTCAATTGATAGGCAACCTTTTTGAATAGTTTAATTTTGTTTGACATTAATTTAGTATATCACAGAGCATTTGTCTATTTATGTTATACTTCATCCAATTATCTTAATACTGTTGATAGCCTTCTTCATCGATACAGCCGATGACAACTCCTGCACCATATTCTTTTGCCAATTGCAACACTTTAAAAAATCGCTCTTCTCCATCTTCATAGTTGGTGGAATTGAGCCAACATTTGCCCCCAGCGACCTTGAGACCCGCTTCCATTTTTGTCCATTCGGTGGAGTCAAGCATCAGTGGGAGGGTCGTATTAGTCACCAGTCGCGATACCAATTCTCGCATATCCCGTTCTCCATCACGCCCGACGTAATCCACGTTTACGTCCAGCATATGCGCCCCTTCTTTGACCTGGGATTTAGCGATCGCCAATAACCCATCCCAATCATCTTCATTCAAAAGCTTAAAGTAGCTGATATCAGAGCTGACACACTTCATAAACTCACAACATGGGCGAGCTTTAAAGCACAGCACCATAGTGATAGAAGTATGACAATGTCAGTGGAATGTTGAAAAATCACAAGCTGGCAAGTGCCATAGCAGATTGCGGTTTTTATGAGTTGAAACGTCAACTTACATACAAGTGTGGATGGTATGGCAGTGAGCTAATAATAGCAGATAGATTTTATCCAAGTTCTCAAATATGTTCTCGCGCTCGGGCATCAACAGAAAATGCCGTTAAATGTTAGACTATACGAGTGTGAGAACTGTGGGTTCAAGGCAGACCGAGATTTTAACGCTGCTGTGAACTTAGAAAATTATGCACGTCAGTATGTGGAGTTCCCACCGATTTCAAGCCTGCTCTCGAAGATAAGTTGCAGACTGCGGTCAGTGGTCTTCTGGGAAACAGGAAGCTAGCTCCAAAGCTCATGCAAGAATTGTATGGGTAAGTTTGGGTAAGTTTAGTAGAACGGAGTCGCGAACCTTTTTTGGCAAACACCGCCTCAAAGGCACTCAATGCCGCCTTAATTTGCAGAACATCTTGACAGGTTTCCACGATGAAAAGATCGGCTCCCCCGTCATAGAGAGCTTCTGCTTGCACCATGAAGCTCGATCTCAATTCATCATAAGTAATATGACCGAGGGTGGGTAGCTTAGTTCCTGGACCGATGGAACCTGCGACAAATCTTGGTTTTTCGGGAGTCGTCAACTCATCCGCACAACTGCGAGCCAACTCTGCCGCCTTTCTACTTAGCTCGTAGGCGCGATCGGCTAGATCGTACTCTGCGAGAACTAAGGGGCTAGATCCAAAACTATCAGTCTCGACAACATCTGCCCCCGCTGCAAGAAAATCACGATGGACCTTCGCCACTGCTTCTGGCTTGGTGATGACTAAATATTCATTACAACCTTCATATTCCGCTCCACCAAAATCCTCGGCGGTCAAGTTTTGGGATTGGATGTTAGTTCCCATTGCGCCATCAAAGATTATCACTGAGCGATCTGGACTCTGGAGCCGTTGGAGAAATGAAGTCTTTAACTGAGGTTTCGGATTTTCAATACTTAGCATAGGTGTAATGGTTATGGTTGGTCTCGGACTTCTCCTGCAACCTTTTTATTTTTAACCCCAAAGCAAGTCTGTTTGGAAGGCTGAGGAGGATAACTTTGAGAATAATAATCATTCTCTTTGAGAATATAACACAAACAGGACTTACGGGGTGACAAGTAGCTCAAAATCATTGTGGGGTAAAGATTTAAAAGATATGGCCCCTTTAAAAAATGGAATGTTTTTTTGATAATAATAATTCTTCTTATAAGGAGTGAGCGATATAGCTGCCGCACTTGCTCCGCTTTTCATGTCGGCGACAGCCGTTAACGAAGTTATGCGCCAGCAAAACGCTCACCCACACCTTCCAATTTACTTGACTTATTTTTCAACTAAATAAGGCTAACAAACCTTTCCTTTTTAGGACTACCTAAATATTTAACTTAGTAATTGAACAATCTGATCGAATTGATAGTTATCTGCAAATTGTTGCAATTTGGTAGCCAGCACTGCCTTTTCTGGCGGAATATCTTTAATTAACTGCATCACTTTTTTACCCCGGAGTTGACTTGAGGCTCGGTGCAGTTCAGCTAACCACTCAGATGGCATATCCTTTAAGATGACTGATAAATCTTCTGAATTAACTTGCTTTTGCTCTTGACAACAAATCGTCCTTTCCAGTTTATGACCATTACCCTCAACTGATTCTTGATAAATCAACTCCACTCCCAAATATTCCTTCATCTTCTGCCAAATCACCTGCTCCCGAATTTGAGCAAAACCAATCACACTATTGAGTGGAGTGCGTAGTTCATGGCTCATGTTAGCCAGAAATTCGCTTTTCGCTTTGTTAGCCGTTTCTGCATTTTCTTTTGCTATTTGGAGTTTGACTTGAGTGATTTTTAGCTGCTCTAGAATTTCCCGTAATTCTTGGTTGCTTTTCTCTAAGTCTTTCTTAGATTGAATCCAATCAGTAATATCAGCAATAAAACCCTCAATAAATTGAACCTTTCCATTCTGATTAAAAATCCCTCGTCCTTGTTCCCAAACCCATTTTTCTGTCCCTTCTTGAGAGAGTAGGCGATAAGTTACTCGAAATGGTCTTTTTTCGGCGATCGCCTTTTGTACCTGTTGTCAAAGTCTGTCTCGCTCTTCGGGATGAATTAATTGAGCATATTAAGAGGTATTTGTTAAATCTTGAGGTAAATAACCAGTCAAACTATAGCATCCTTGACTGACAAAAATCATAGTCCAATGGGAGTCATTCAGACAACGATACGCCATACCAGGTAGATTACTCATCAAAGTAGTCAAAGTTCTTTGGCTTTCTAGTAGAGAAACTGTCCGTCGTGCTACTTCTTTCTCTAATTCTTGATTAGCTTTTTCTAGGGCTTTTTCTGCTTGCTTTCGAGGAGTAATATCATGCACCATGACTAATACTTCGTCTTTCTCCAAAACCATAATCCGTACCTGTTCATACCGGATTTGACCATTGAGTATAATTTGATGCTCGTAGACTTGCAGTTTACCTGTCGCTAAGGCTTCCTGAATATGGAGCCAAAATTTCTCCTTTTTGGGGTCATTTCAGTTATCATTTTACAGAACAACAAGCTGACTATGTAATCACTTTGAAAAAAAATCAAGGTTATTTTTATATGCATAGTGAAAAAATCCCTGAATAAATCATCTAAAAATCAAGCAGAATAAAGCACACAAAGTGATTATTGCAAATCTGATTTAACTCATGGTCGTAGGGAAGATTGATACTATTATATGGCGAGTAATATTGCAGAAGAAGTAGACCCTTTTGGGGAATGGAAAAATATTCAATCAATTGGCTTTGTCGATTACTTTCGCTCTGAAAAAAATGGGAAAATTACTTGTGAACGAAGATATTACATTAGTAGTTTATCGAATAATGCCGAACTTTTAGCTGAAGCTATTCGTGGTCATTGGGGGATTGAAAATCAATTAAATTGGGTATTAAATGTTCAATTTAAGGAAAATAATTCTAGAATCATAAAGGATAATGCTCCAGAAAATTTGGCAGTAATTAGGCAAATAGCCTTAAATTTATTAAATCAAGATAAAACTGTAAAAACCGGAATAAAAAATAAACGAAAAAGAGCCGGATGGAACAATAATTACCTCTGAAAATTTTTATTCATCTCGCAATAAATTCTGATTACAAATAAGTAAAAATATTCAACAATATGATTTGATAATACTGTAAAGTGACAGGATTATTATTTGTTTTACTTCGATTATTTAAGCATGATTGCAGATAGTATTATTGATCGTAAAACTCAAAGAATAATATTTTATGATCCTCAAAAAAATAAAGTGATTGCAGGCTGTAATATCTGCAATAAAAAGCCAATTGATATTTGTCTGTAATTGCGGAAATTCAAGTGATTGCAGATAGCGATATTAACCACAAATCCTCCCATCTCAGGTATTGAGCAATGATAAAAATTATAGCCAGACAGTAATACCATTAATATAAACTGGTCAAGCAGTCGTGAAAACTTGTCTTAACAGCAATATCTTTTTTCGGCATCAACCACTTACCAAACCTAGTATAGAGTGCAGGAATCACCAACAAAGTTAAGGCAGTAGAGGTAAACAAACCACCCAAAACTACAATTGCCAATGGTTGTATAATTTCATTTCCAGCACCACTGGCGATCGCCAGTGGCAACATCCCTAATGCTGAGGTGAGGGCAGTCATTAATATGGCATTCACTCGGTCTAGAGAACCTTTGACAATTACATCCTTAATGTGCATTCCTTGAGCAAACTTGTTGTTGTAGTTATCTACCAACAATAAACCATTGCGGACGGCAACTCCAAACAGAGTAATAAATCCAATCAAAGAAGCAATTGAAATCACGCCACTCGTCAGAGCAATCGAAACAATGCCTCCTACTAACGCCAAGGGGAGATTGAGCATAATAGCGATTGTAGCAGGAAGAGATTTTACTGAAAAGAACATCAAGATAGTAATAACGATCGCTGCTAGGATACTGTACAGCAAAAGATTATTAGTAGCATTTTGCTCTGCTTCAAACTGCCCCCCATATTGGATGAAGTAGCCATTAGGCAATTGCACGTTTTGGCGAATAGTCTCTTGAATATCTTCTACTACACTACCTAAGTCACGCTCGGCAACGTTAGCAGAAACAACAATTAAGCGAGAAACATCCTCCCGGTTAACCACATTAGCTCCCATACCATACTCTATTTTGGCTACTTCACTGAGGGGAATTATTTGTCCAGTGGGGGTAGAAATAGGAATAGTGCCAATAGCATCTAAATTATTACGAGCTGATTCCTGTAACCCAACGGTAATGTCGATAAGTTGTTGATTTTCCGGTACTTGTGCTACAATCTGACCATTAAGTGCTGTTTCTACCACATCTGAAATTGCCTCCATAGTTAAACCATAGTAGGCTGCTTCTTTTCGGTCATAATTAATTTGTACTTGACGGATGGGTAACTGGGGTTCAAGCTGCAAGTCTACAACTCCAGGAATAGGTTTAATAGCATCGCGCACCTGTTCTCCCACTTTTCGCAATTCTATTAAATCCGAGCCAAAGATTTTGACAGCGATGGCGCTTCTGACTCCAGACAACACTTCATCCATGCGGTGAGAAATAAACCCACCAATATTCGGCGCAACACCGGGCAATTTGAGGAATGTCTCCCGCAGTTGTTTAACGCTTCCTTCTCTATCTTTTAGTGCCTCATCACTCAGTTCCACATCCACATGAGCCATACTAACACCTGCTCCATCGGCATCTCCTGGAGCGCGTCCAGCTCTTACCTGCACCCATTCATAGAGGGGATTGTTTTGCAGAGATTTATAAAGAGTTATTCCAGCTCTATTAGTCATATCCAGAGAAACACCTGGAAACAAAACCATTGAATTTACCATTGATTTTTCCTGAAATTCTGGTAGAAACACCCGCCCCAACGAAGGAACGATGGCAACAGCAGCCACCAAAGTTGCCAGTGCCAATGCTAGAATTATTTCGGGTACTCGCAGCGAGAGGTTGAGCATTGGACGATAAAGGCGTTCTGCCAAACGGGAAATAAATGTGTTTTCTTGGGGTAGAGTTTGATTTGCCAAAAGAATCGCACACAGAGCGGGGGAAAGAGTCATAGCAACCAGGGTAGAAGCAGTAATTGATAGCAAATAAGCCCAACCCATCGGTGCAAAAATACGTCCTTCTACTCCCGTCAAACTAAAAATCGGCGCAAAAACGACAATGATAATTACTGTAGAGAAAATTACGGCTAAACGCACTTGCACCGAGGTATCATACACGACTTGAAACGGGTGTTTTGGGTTGTCCTCTGCCTGATTGCTGCGGAGTCCGCGATAGCAGTTTTCCAGATCCACAATTGCATCATCAACTACGGAACCAATAGCAACCACTAATCCTCCTAAAGTCATAGTGTTAATTCCCAAACCGAAAGCTTTCATAAATAATAACCCAATCAACAAAGACATGGGAATCGCGCTCAGACTAATTGCTGCCGTCCGCCAGTTCATCAAAAATATGAGCATAATTATCGAAACAATAATGATGCCTTGAACCAGGGAACCACTAACATTGCGAATAGCAGAGTCAATGAAATTAGACTGGCGAAACGTTCTGGCGATTTGCACATCTGCCGGAAATGTCGGTTGCAAGGATGCCATTACAACTTCAACCGCTTTCGTTACCGTCGGGGTATCCACATCTGGCTGTTTATTAATCATCATTACCACCGCTGGTTTACCATTAAAGCTAGCATCACCACGTTTGAGTGCCGTACCCGTTTTCACCTCTGCCACATCTTGTAGTAAAATCGGGATGCCATTTTCCACTTTGACAACGGACTGCTGTAAATCTTCAATGGATTGCATTTGCCCAATGCCACGCACTAATAATTCTTGCCCGCCACCAATCAGGAATCCTCCGGGAGCATTGGAACTAGCATTTCTAGCTGCATCAGTTACCTCGGTGAGGGAAACATTGAGTAAGCGCAACTTTTCCGGATCGACTAACACTTGTTCTTGCCGTTCGTCTCCTCCATAAACTGTGACTTGAGAAACTCCAGGAACAGAGAGAATCTGATTGCTGAGAGTTACTTCTACTAGGCGACGCAAATCCATCAGGGAGGTTTGCCCCTGAGTATTGACAGTAAAAGCGTACTGCAAAATTGTCCCCAGGGGAGAAACTAAGGGAGAAATTTCTGGTGGATGAGCGCTTTCTGGAAGTTGATTTGTCACCTGTTGCAGTCTTTCTGTAACTGATTGTCTGGCTTTATAAATATCAGCATCCTGGTCAAATACCACCTGCACCATCGACAACCCCACCTTGGAGGAAGAGCGTACTGTTGTGACTCCAGGTAAGCCATTCACGGCACTTTCAATTGGTACAGTGATTTGGGATTCCACTTCCTCTGGAGCTAATCCAGTGGCTTCAGTCTGAATATCAACTTGGGGAGGAGCAAATTCGGGAAATACATCTAGTGGCATCTGAGTAACGGTGAAAATTCCCCACACTGTTATTAAAATAGCAGCGATAACAATAATCCACCTTTGGGCGATTGAGGTTTTGAGGGTTTGATTAAGAATTGAGTTAAACATTTTAATATTATAGCGCTAGGGAATAGGGAATAGGGAACAGGGAACTATCAAAGGGTTTCAATATTTACAGGATTTACGCATAAACGCCATTAGTAGGGTGTGTTAGCGCTAGCGTAACACACCGATTATAGTGCTATAAATATCCTAACGATTGCTTCGAGGCTATATTTGGATTTTGTAATTAAGCAGAACTTACACAAATTATGAATTAATAGGC
>NZ_JAAHGT010001309.1 GCF_010672385.1 Okeania sp. SIO2F4 | reverse complement strand
TGCACAAAAGTAGTTCCTCAATATGACTTCCGTCTGCGACCATGGTATCAAGATGGCATCGCTGCAGGTAAAGCAGCTTGGGGTAAGATGTTTACATCACTAATTGATAAAAAAGTAAAAATGATGGCTACTCAACCTGTAATTGATAATGATGGTAATGTCATCGCCTTAGTAAATGCTACTCTCACCTTTTCTCAAGTGCATGAATTTTTACAGAAGTTGAAGATTAGTAAGTCAGGGGAAGCTTTCATTTTAAACCGTTCTGGAGAACTAATAGCTAGTTCAGCTACAACCGATCCTTTTATTCAAAACGATAATGACTCAGAAGCGATCGACGCTTTAGACAGTAAAAACCCTTTACTTCGTTTAGCAAGTCAACATCTGATAGACAGGTTTGGGGATCTAAATCAAATTCAAAATACTTCATTACTGAACTTTGATATAGATGGTAAACAACAATTTTTACAAGTCGTACCTTTTAGCGATAAATATGGTTTAGATTGGTTGATTTTAGTAGTAGTTCCCCAAGCAGATTTTATGGGGCGTATTTATGCCAATACTCGGATTACTGTTGCCCTATGTTTGATGGCATTAATACTAGCAATTGTTTTGGGTTTACTAAGTTGTGAATTGATTATTAGACCAGTTAGGCGTTTGAAGCAAGCAGCAACTTCTTTATCTATGGGAAACTGGGAACAAAAAGTCAAAGAAGTTCCCATTGATGAATTGGCAATATTGGCTCAATCATTTAATCAAATGACAGAGCAGTTACAAAAATCATTTGTTGAATTGGAGAGAAAAAATATTGCTTTACAGGAGGCAGATAAATTCAAAGATGAGTTTATGAAAAATATTTCCCATGAACTAAGAACTCCACTTAATAGTATTATTTGTTCTCTAAAATTAGTCCTGGATAACTTTTGTGATAGCCCAGAAGAAGAAACTGAATTATTACAGCAAGCTGATAAGTCTGCTATTCATTTGCTGGATCTAATTGATGAACTTTTGGATTTGGTACAAATTAAAGAAGGCAAACTTATAATTGAGAAAAAGTTAGTAAATTTGTCGGAATGCTTAAGTGAAATAATCGATTCTCAACAACCTCTAATCCAACACAAAAATCTGCAACTATACAAACCTAATATGTCTAAATCAATATTTGTAGAAGCCGATCCAACAAAGCTAAAGCAAATATTTTTAAATGTTATTGATAATGCAATTAAGTTTACTGAGACTGGCAGTATTACTGTTAATGTTCAGATTAAACCAGGTGTGAATACTTATGATATCGATCAAATTCCTATTGTAGTAGTAACTATTAAAGATACAGGAATTGGAGTTGAACCTAGTAAACAATATCAATTATTTCAATCTTTTGTCATGCTGGATGGTTCCACTACTCGTGCTTATAGTGGTTGTGGTTTAGGATTAGCAATTTCTCGTAGTTTGATGGAATTGATGGGTGGTAATATTACTCTAGAAAGTGCTGGTAAAAATCAAGGTACAACAGTTTCTCTATCTTTACCTGTTGCTCTCCAAACTTCTGATTATGGTGAAAATTTGACCACTTTAATTTAATTTTAGAGCGTTGCATAATCTAGGTATGAATTATAAATATTCACCCCTGAAACTACTTGTTTCCTAGGCATTTTATGACAATCTTTCCCTGCTCCCTAATTTCACGCATCATAAGCTATTGTCCATTTAATTTGTATATGATGATATTTTAGACATCAGCCTCAACCTTTCTTATATTTTAACTTTTAACTTTTGACTTTTGACTTGCTGTTGTGCATTTTTAATGCACAACAGCTTACCCACGCTTCAGTAACGA
>NZ_JAAHGT010001308.1 GCF_010672385.1 Okeania sp. SIO2F4 | reverse complement strand
AGCAGACAAGATGATACCCACCTCGTGTAATGCCTTATTTAATATGTTAATTGCAGCATTCTCATCTCTATCTAAAACTGTTCCACATTTAGGACAAGAGTGAGTTCTAACTGATAAAGTTTTAGGTACTTTTTGACCACAATTACTGCAATGAGTGTGATGTATTGTCAGGATGTACGGGGGAATGGCCATTCGCCCCTACCTACATGAATACCGGGAACTGCCGCCACTGCGTTCAACTTTTCAATAAAAGCACTCCAAGCTACATCATAAATTGATTTTGATAAAAAGCTATTTCTAGGTAAACCTTTAATCTTAAGGTTTTCAACGCCAATTAAATCATATTATTCAACTAACTTATGAGCAGTTTTATAATGAAAATATTTTTTTTGTCTGGCAATATGTATTCAATGAATAATTAATAATGAAAGAAGGAAACTAATTATTCACTAATTATTAATTATTAGAAGTTTATTTGGTCAAATTAAATTCTTCTAATTATTAATTGTTAATTATTAATTATCATAGTACCCAACCTGCTAATAATAATGTGCTTACCACCAAATTTAACTGCTGCTTTTAAATGATTAACTCTACTAAAGCACAAAGACTTTAACTTCCCTAATTTTTTGAATCTAGGTCGTCCTCCAGGTTTACCCTTTTTGTCAGGTATTAACCTTTCATGTCGGCTCTTAGCCGAAACGTTTCCCAGCTTCAGTTAGTCTTTGTAAGTTAATTTGCTGAACTTCGTATGGATATTTCCTTGTAGTCAGGAAATAGCTGTTTTGTTTGTTTAAGTGCTGAGTGGTGAAAATAATAATCTGGCTTGCCAGGAATCTCACCAATAGGACATGACACTATTGAGCATCGGTCTATTTGACATCTAGTTCTATTCAACCAGTCTAATCGTTGACCAAGAGCATAATTCCAATGTCGCCGTAACAATTCTAGCCAATAATCAATTTTGGCTGACTGTTCACAAGCAGGCTTAACTTTGCAGCAATGAGTAATTATCATAATTCTTATACTACTCTTTACTGCTATATTTGAAAATCAATCGACACCTCCACAAAGCAAGCTCTGGGCAATTCCCCTCCCGTTAAATCGGAGATTATAACGGGAGACCCCTTGCCGAATTTAGTTGGATTTCTTGCCATAAGTAGGTAGATTAGTCCATCTAAAAACGAGGCAATACTTGTATAACTCTTTTGTGTTTCTATAAAGAATATGGAATATTCTTCATCTAACTGAGCTATTCTATCTTTGAGTCTAGCCGTAGAAATTGGCACAAACTCCAAGTGTTGCAAGAGTCAATGTTTCCAGTACTTAACCCAATAACCGTTCAGGATCGTTATCGTTGGAAAACTTTTTATCTCCGGCTAAAGAATCTAGATCGGCCTCATCCAAATTTAAGTCTTCTCCATCCAGGTCAAGATCAAAGTCTCCCAAATCATCAATTTGATTATCATCTCCTAATTCGCTAAGGTCTATATCATCTAGATCATCTGAGGAACTTTGACCAAATAGATTTAGATCTTCATCACCAAGGTCATCTAGTCCTGACTCGTCTAACTTAGCCGATGTATCCTCAAATGGATCGGGAATATCTTCTGCCAGAAAATCGGAGCTATCTTCTCCGAGATCAAGATCATCAGACCTATTTCCATCTAGATCGTCAAGGTCAATGTCAGCCAAATCATCATCTGCTTCTAAGTCAGAATCTAGTCCCATATCCAACTCATCGGCTGCGGACTCCATATCCAAGTCCAAATCATCATCTGCTTCTAAGTCAGAATCTAATTCCATATCCAACTCATCGGCTGCGGACTCCATATCCAAGT
>NZ_JAAHGT010001307.1 GCF_010672385.1 Okeania sp. SIO2F4 | reverse complement strand
TGCAAGAATTAAAACAAAGTGGTTTTTTGAGATGGGAAGGTGCTCAGAAAAATAAGGAAGGTGAGATTATTCCAGTAGAGATTAGTGCAAATTATCTGGAATTTAAGGGTAAAGAGTACAACTGTGCTTTCGTTCGAGATATTAGGGAACGCAAAGAAATAGAACAAGAAAAGCGAGCAGGAGAATCTGCTATTCGTGCCTTGTACAAAGTAGCTTCTGCACCAAATCTGAACTTTGACCAAAGGATGCAAGGTCTTCTGTCATTGGGAAGAAAATATTTTGAATTTGAACTGGGTTTTCTAGGAAGTGTTCATGACGATCGCTACAAAATCATTGCTGTGCAAAAGTCAAAGCAGGTTGAATTTTTAGTTAAACCAGGAGATGAGCTTGATTTAGACAAAACTTTTTGTGGTGAAACTTTTCGTTCGGGAAAACTGATATGTTTTGAATCTGCTCGAGCATCAAAATGGTGTGAGCATCCTGCTTACAATGTGTTGGGTTTAGAAGCATATATAGGTACTCCTGTGGTAGTGGGAAAAGTGCCTTATGGTGTACTTGGTTTTGCCAGTTTCAGTCAACGTACTAAACCATTTAAAGATAGCGATCGCCAAATTTTAAAACTGATGGCTCAGTGGGTAGGGAATGAAATTGAACGTCAGCAAGCAAATAGAGCGCTAGAAAGACAACTTCAACGGAGCAGCTTGTTGAGGGAAATAACCCAAGAAATTCGCCAGAGTTTAGATGTTCAAACAGTTTTTCAGACAACGGTTAACCAAGTAGGTGCTGCTTTTAAGGTAAATCGCTGTGTTATTTTTGACTATATTGCCAAGGAAACACCAGAAATAACCTTTGTCAGTGAATATTTAGAATCAGGACATCAGTCTTCACTAAAATTAAACGTTCCAGTTATAGGTAATCCTCACGCTGAAAAAGTTTTATCCCAAGACGAAGCAATTTCTACTTCCAATGTATATACCGAACCATTGCTCAAACCAATGGCAGATTTATGTCGCCAGATGAATCTCAAATCCATGTTGGCAGTGCGAAGCTCTTATCAAGGAAAAGCTAATGGTGTTATAGGATTACATCAATGTGACTCTTTCCGTGAATGGACAACAGAAGAAATTGAATTATTAGAAGCAATAGCAGAACAAGTTGGTATAGCGATCGCTCATGGTCATCTGTTACAGCAAGAAGTTCAGGGACAACAAGAGTTAATTCTCAAAAATCGTGCTTTGGAGGAGGCGAAAAAAGTAGCAGAAACAGCAACCAAAGCCAAAAGTGAATTTATTGCCACAATGAGTCACGAACTTCGGACTCCTATGAATGCTGTTATTGGTATGACTGGTTTGCTTCTAAATACGGAGTTACAACTTGAGCAAAGAGATTTTGTGGAAACTATTCGTGTAAGTGGGAATGGTTTATTGACTCTCATTAATGAGATCCTCGACTTCTCGAAAGTTAATTCTCAAAGATTAGAATTAGAAAAACAAACTTTTGATTTACAACAATGTATTGAGGAAACGTTGAGTTTGTTAGCTCTAAGAGCGCAAGAGAAAAATATAGAGTTAGTTTATGCGCTCGAACCTCAGACACCCCGGATGATAATTGGAGATGTTGGTCGTGTGCGACAAGTTCTAGTAAATTTACTCAGTAATGCCATTAAATTTACTGATGCTGGGGAAGTAACGGTTCGCGTGCAAGCATCTTTGGTGTAGCAAATTAGTAATAATGATATTTACGAATTTCAATTTACCGTGCAAGATACTGGTATTGGTATTACTCCAGAGAATATAGAATACTTGTTTGAGTCTTTTACTCAGGGTGATTCTTCAATTACTCGA
>NZ_JAAHGT010001306.1 GCF_010672385.1 Okeania sp. SIO2F4 | reverse complement strand
TCTCTCCTTGCAGGAGAGGGGTTGGGGGAGAGGTCTTCATTAACTCGCTCCTTAACCACATTTTACCGAATAATTAAGGTTTAAAGCCTCTCACTCACCGTGGAGAAACAAGAAAAAATTTTCATGATTAGTCAATCCTATCCGTTTTCAAGAAGAGGTAATTGTTAATTATTAATTATTAATTATTAATTATTAATTGTTGAAAGTGCTTTTCAGATTGATGAACCACATCGCCATAGCCGAAATTCCGTAGGGGCGATTCGCATAGATGCCCCTACTGTGGTCTACCGACATGAAAACCGCTGTAAATCTAGACGTGCTACTATATTATTTTGGGAAATGTCTAATGATTTTTGCTACTTAGGGCTTGCTGAAAAAGTCTTTTGATATCAAATCCGGTTAATTCGGTATAAAAAAATGTTCCATATTCACATAATGCCAAATCTTTCTATATTTCCCCATCCCCCCACACTCCCCACACTCCCCACCCGGACCACACTCTATTATCTAATTACACCGATGCTACCGGATTTGATATGACTCCTCAGCAATACTGTAACTAATCATACTAATATCATGTTGGGATAATTACTTATAATAAAGTTTTTGTTTGTAGTTTTGCTCTAGCCCTTACAATAGTTCGTATTAGGACTCTTGCCCAACTATGAGCCTAATTATAACTGTTCTAGTGAACATGATATAAATCCGGGTTAAGCACATTAGTTTTGAGCAAACCACAAAAACCATGTAAAGACCTTGTATACAAAGTCTCTACATAGTGAGATATAACGGGGATATCTATAGAGATTTGGTATCACTGGGATTCTATATGATGATGATTTTCTCCTGACTCCTGACTTTTTATACTACATTTTGAATACGAAATGTAGATTAAATATTTAACTCTTTGCGTCCTAAAATTCTAGCTACAGCCAATAAAACTTGGAAAATCAGTCCTAGAGCAATCAATATTCCGACCCACTCCAAGTATGGTATGTATGGGAATTTGCTAACTACTTCATCAATCATTTGAGTATTAATCGGCTCAATAACCTCAAAATAGTGTTGATAAAGGAATACATACAATAAACTAAATTCACCAACTAGCACAAGATAAGATAATCTCCGCAAAATAACTACCGTTGAGAGAGCAAACTGATTAACTGTTAACTCATAAGCATTTGTTCGCTTTCTAATTTCCGGCAAAACTAAATAATTATACTGATTAACAACATCTGAAGCTTGGTTAACCCATTTAAGAATATTTTCAGGACGTAGATTATTAATTAAAGCACGACGCCGTGCTTGTTTGTTATACTTGTTGATAAGTTCAAAAACATCTATATCTGGCCATAAATACTGTAGTGAACCATCTAATGCCAGAACAGACCTAGTAAGTTTTAAAAAATCCCAGTTAGTAGGAATTCTATAAGCGAAAGCGACATCAGTTACTCCTTTAATAGCTCCACCTAAAGATTTTTGGCGAAATGGTATTCCTTTAACCTGAGCTCTGAGATACCAGTTTTCAAACTGACGCCCCATCTCTACTCGCACTCTATCAATATCTACTTTAGGAATACCGACACCAAATCGAATATAGTAATCAGCTGCTTTGGTAAAATTTCCTTCCCCTAAACCATTAATATAGTTCAAGTAAGTATTCCTTAATTCTGCTTCCAAAGAACCGGTACTTCCGTGGTCAATCAGTACAAACTTGTTATTACGCAACAATATTATATTACCTGGATGTAAGTCAGCATGAAATAGATTGTCTTCAAATAGTTGTCGGAACAAGGACAAGTATATTCTTTCCCCAAGTTTTACTGGATCGATATTATTTTCGATTTGG
>NZ_JAAHGT010001305.1 GCF_010672385.1 Okeania sp. SIO2F4 | reverse complement strand
ATAAGGTTTCATAAGTTAACGCGTTAACGGAGCTTTGCGTCAGCAATCCCCATAAAAAATTATTTCTCTTAGTGTACCTTATGACTATGGGAAATGCTATAATAGTATTGGTTCAGATTTTAAGCGACTAAATATGGCTTTAACTGCACTACCTCCAGCAAAACGGTTACTATCCCAAGTGTGGTTTATTAGTTCTGTTGGTCGTTCTTGATTTTCTAGGGGATAGTGTTTTTGTAGGAAATTTTTTAAGCACTGGGAAAGATGTTTTTCTACTTTAGGAAATGTGGAGGTGGAAGTTTTATTGAGATGTTCAAAACGGTCAAAGTCTATTTCTGGTGGTGCGAGAATTATTTGTACGGGAATTGGATTTCTGCCTTGATGATATTCGAGGATATGCCAAGGATAATTTTTGATAGGTCAGTCATCTAACTCTTTCATTTCTTGAGCAGCTTCTCGTTGATATGCCGCCATAAGAAATTGAGTTTCTCGGTTGTATTGAACAAGTTAGATTTGGAGTTGTTTTTGTTGTTGAAATAGCCATGCTTGAAACTCTTGATTACTTTTAGCTATTTGCATATCCACTGCCTTGATAAATTCTTGAAGTTTCCGATTTTCTTGGCATTGGTATGCGACGATTTTAGCTTGAAACTTTTGACGGGCGATTTCTAATTCGCGTTGAAATTCTTGATTATTCTCCTGTAAGTCTAGCTGAAACTTTTGATTATTTTGCTGCAACTTAATCTGAGACTTAGTGCGCATATATTCAATTTCAAACTGAACAGCTATTTGTTTTTCTTGTAAATCATTTTGATGAGCAAAACGTTCAGTTTCTAAGTCTCTTTGAAATGCTTGATTATTTTGTTGTAACCTTACTTGAGCAGCAAGACGTTGAGATTCTATTGCTACCTGAAATTCTTGATTATTTCGTTGCAAGTCAAGTTGGAATGCCTGATTATTTTGCTGCAACTTAATCTGAGACATAGTACGCATATATTCTGTTTGAAGTTGAGCAGCTATTTGTTTTTCTTGTAAATCTTTTTGATGAACAAGTCGTTGCCCTTCTAAATTTTTTTGCATGGTTCTACCGGAGGCACTATTAAAAGCATTTACTATTCCATTCCATGCCATGATACCTCCGCCAACAACTGCGGGAAGTAAAGGTAAAACCATAATTTTTTTCTCCTGTAATTGGAAATTTTCAGTAGGTTCAAAAAGTTTGATAAATGCTCGGTTTCCTACGTCAACTAAACCTACATTATCTGGAGGAATATTTCCGCATAATTTCTGATTATTATTGAAATTTTTAGTAGGTTCAAAAAGTTTAAGAAATGTTGGGTTTCCTGTGTCAACCCAACCTACATTATCTGTCATTGACAGGGGAATATTTCCGCATAATTTCTGATTATTATTGAAAGTACCTTGAAGCAACCTTAGTTTCTGAGAGATTACTTTTCTAATGTTAGGTTTATCTAGGAGATCGCCTCCACTCAAGATTCCTCAACCTAACCTAAATTATCTAGGTAAAAATTTCTCTACTCTCCAAAACTTCCAAACTCCCACAAATATTTGAGGTTGAATTAAGTTATTTTTTTTCTTCCTCCTTCCTCCTTCCTCCTTCCTCCTTCCTCCTTCCTTCTTCTTACTTCTTACTTCTTCCTTCCAAAAAATTAATTTGCACCTCCATAATAGGAACATAATAAATAGGCAGCAGCACCAACTACTCCTTTATTAGTATGGGAGACTTGAATGTCTCCATTATTATAAACATTGCCATTATTGTCTACCCAACCAACTGCATGATTATGATTATCATAAACCTGACTATCTGTACCTGCATATCCTAGATAATA
>NZ_JAAHGT010001304.1 GCF_010672385.1 Okeania sp. SIO2F4 | reverse complement strand
CCCAGTGTTTGTGGCCATGAGTTAGAGATGTTTGGTGCTGTACTGCATGATTGTACTGTGGAGAGAACTCATTGGATTGTTAATGGAGAACATCGTTGTGGTTATTTAATTACTAAAAAATAAAAAATAAAAATATATTTATCAGGGTTGTATAAATTTTCTTGTCAGTCAAAAAAAATATAAAATCAAAAGTTAATATGCAACAATCTATGGAATTTTTAACGCCAGAGGAGTCTGCTCAAGTTGATGGAGCGCTCCTAACTTCCAAGGATAAGTTTTCAACGCGATTGGCAATTTATTCTTTGAGGTGTTTAAGGCAAATAGCAGCTGAAACAGGTTTGACTCCAGAGGAAATACCTGCCGAACAGGTGAAAATTTGGATTAAAAACGATGAAAATCTGAAGCCAAATTTAGATATAGACGCTAATTTTGAGAACTTCTTTACTAGATTGGTGATGGCCTCGTTATCTCCTTTAAAGCAGGTTGCTCAAGAATCTGCTGTACCACTTCAGCATTTAACAGTCCCAGAGGTGGTTAAATGGTTCGAGAAAAAAGGCAAAATTGAGTAAAGAAGGAAAGCTAGACAAGGATTTTTGGTACGGATATACGGATGATTAGGAGATGAACGCTTTTTTGGGTTTGGCAGTTTAGGAAAAATGGACGATTTGAGCTGAAAGTTTGGGGCGGAAAAAAAATTTTGCTTAGGGGGTTGACATTTATAGAAAAGGTATTTATAGTAATAAATGTAAGGAAAAGAAAGCGCCTGATGAGTTAAAAGCTTAAAGGCAAATATAATTAACTAATTATTATTAGCTTTTCCTGGTGTCTATGACGTAGTGGAACCACTCCGATCCATCCCGAACTCGGAAGTGAAACGCTAGAGTGGCGAAGATACTCGGTGGGTAGCTGCCCGGTAAAATAGCACGATGCCAGGTTAAATATAAACAAAGGTTCTCTCAGCGATACGAGAGAACCTTTGTTTTTTATTTATTAATTTAACTTACTTATGCGGTTTTCAGTGGAACGTCCGTACTGTCATCAAGATGTTGAAACAATTATAAACAAAAATGAGATTATAGTTATGATATTGATATTCTTATCAACAAGAATCTCATTTCTGATGACTAATAACTATGAGCGATTTATCTGGAAAAAAAGTAGAATTTCCTGAATTTTATCAAAAAACATATGGTTGATCCTATGCTGAGGAAATAGCTACTATTAAATATGGCTATGCGATGTTGACTATTGCTGGAGCAGATGGAGAAGTTAGCGAAGCAGAAATGAATTGGTTGATAAATCATCAACGTTCTATAAATGTGCCAGAAGAAATTATTGAGGCATACAAAGTATTTGACTATAAAAATGCTAACTTGGAAGAGCTAATTCCTGATATTAATAAATGTGATGTGCCTTTTAGTGTTCCTAGGACATTAATTTTTGATGCCATTCAAATGTGTAGAGCAGATTTGGAATTTGCCGATCAAGAACAAATGGCAGTCAAAAAAGCAGCTAAACGTTTAGGAGTTCCTGATAATATTGTATTAGCTCTAAACCGTCTGGTAGATCACGAAGAAAGCCTAAATGCTATGCGGAGAGCATTGTTGGAGACAGAGAGATTATAATTATAGTCGGAATTAACTTAATATATTCTACTTAGAGGTTGGATTTACACAAAATGATTGATATCTCAGTGTAAACCAACTCTCTTTAGGCAAAACTATGAAAGCGGTTATACCACCAAAAATAATATTAGACAATTTATTAAAAGATTGGCTGCTAGAAGATATTGGCAGGGGCGATCGCACAACTTCTGGCCTATTTGTAGGAGATGAGATAATCTTAGGAACAGGTCATTA
>NZ_JAAHGT010001303.1 GCF_010672385.1 Okeania sp. SIO2F4 | reverse complement strand
AAACTACCAGTGTCATCTGTTATTTCAGCAATTAACAATGAACAATTAATAATTAATAATTACCCCTTCTTAAAACGGATAGGATTGAATAAAAGGAAAATTTTTGATTTATCCCCTATCCAAGGGTCGGCTTCAAGGCGTGAATTGTTGAATGAATAATTAATTGACTATCAACTCTTAATTATTAATTATTAACTATTAATTATTCGGTAAGGATTTTAGCTATTCCCCGATCTAAAAAAGTTTGGAATTACTGCTGTGTCTTAATTGAAGCGTTTTTTCCATCTATTTCACGACAAGTCTAATGAACAGGGATAGGAAGCTGAAATCGATTCCTAAGCGCTTGGTATTACTATTATTACAAGGGGGGTACAGAAAGCAATTATTTGCCTTGACTTATAGCGGTTTTCCAAAATGTTGACTACAAAACTTCTGCCTTCAGCATAAGTGTCTTTAAGCCAAAATCTCTGTATTCTATGTTAATGAAAAGCCCTATAATTATTACCCCCCGTGCAAATATTTGGCATAATAGTCCAATTGCAAGGTTGCGTCGGCTCAGAAGGCTTTTTTTCCGGAAGGTTAACTTGTTTTATTGCCACTTCGCTTCAGACAACATCAAACTATCTTGATAAATTAGCTCGAAGCGCATTGTTACAAATCAATGGTATAAAACCTAAAATATACAACCTTCTTCAAGCTCCAGCATTATTCAGCAACCTGATAACATCTTGATAACCATTAAATTCTGCTAACATTAAAGCTGTACAACCGCCTCGATTTTTATAGGTTAAATTAGCACCAGAATCAATTAAAAGTTTTACAGCTTCAGGATGACCTTGATATGCTGCCCACATTAAAGCTGTTGCTTCATTATCATCTCGAAGATTAATGTCTGCTCCCCTTTCTAAGAGTACCTTTAAAATTTCAATGTCCCCTTGATATGCTGCTTTCATCATGGGAGTAGAACCTCCTTGAGCAGCAATATTTACATCTACACCAACATCTAGCAAAATATTCACAATCTCTCGATGTTTGTGCCATATTGCTAAAGTTAAAGCTGTTTCTCCAAGATGTTTATTGTTTAATACAGATGTCAGATTTTGCTTTTCTATTTTGTCTAATAAAATTGAGACAATATCTGTATAACCATGAAAAATTGCCCCCAACAAAGGTGTATCACCGGCTTGATTTTTAGTAACAATTTTAGCTCCGTAGTTAAGCAGTAGTTTTACTATTTCAGTATGATGTTCTACTATGGCAAAACTTAGTGCTGTTTCTCCTTCTAAATCTTGAACATTAACATCAGCATCAGCATCCAATAAAGTAGAAGCGATCGCCCCATTTCCTTCTGCAGCAGCAGCCATCAAAGCTGTACCGCCATTTCTACTTTTAATATTTACATCTGCCCCTGATTCTAACAAAGCTTTAACAATTTCTAAATAACCTAAATCAGCAGATAAAATCAGGGCAGTTTCGCCATCTTTATCTCGAAAATTAACATCAGCACCAGCTTTTAATAGTGTATTTACAGTAGATAAATCACCTGCTTCTGCTGCTTGCATTAACCATGTTTTACTTTGCAAATTTCTAGTATTTATATCCACACCATGACTAATAAAAATTTCTCTCATTTCTACATAATTACTATTAGCAACCACAGATAATGTAGACTCATTTACCCTAGCTCCAGCATTGAGCAAGACTTTAACTACATCTTGATAACCTTGAGCCGTTGCTAAACCCAAGGCCGTATCATGGTCTTTGTCTAGCACATTAACATCTGCTCCAGCAGCTATGAGTTGATTGACCACTACTATATAACCATTCATCGAGGCGACCATTAGGGGGGAAGCACCAGGAT
>NZ_JAAHGT010001302.1 GCF_010672385.1 Okeania sp. SIO2F4 | reverse complement strand
TGGGGGGGGGAAAGAATCCCCCATTATACACCTTGAATAAGCTGACTGCTGTTAGCGTTAGCGAAGCTCCTCTGTAAGAGGCAGCTCCTCTGAAAGAGGCTAGCTGAGTGCTGAGTGCTACTTCAATTATTAATTAAATAATTCAGCTTTATTAGCCTCCCCTTTAAAGGGGAAAAAGGGGTCGAGGGATAGCGAGGTCTCCTCGCTTGCCTCCAATCGACCAAGAGAAAAGTGCTCTTGAATTTCCTGATATTCAATTCCCTCACGGTTTTAACCAGAGGTAATTATCCATTATCCATTAATGAATTATATTCATCCTTTGATTCAGCAATGCCAATTTAAGGTTGTGCAAGAGAATTTGATACTGGCAACTATAGAAGAGCTACTCTAAGTAGGTAGTACATTAAACTCTTAAGTTTAATTATGAGGTAAGCAGTTTCTGATGATAAAATTCTGATTAGGCAAACATCAATCAATATTAACGAAATAATGTCAAATCAGCCCTGTTTTTGGTCTCCTCCAGATTTATCGAAAGCTGCTTTTGTCGCAGATAACGCTACAGTTATGGGCAAAGTAGAAGTAGGCATAGGAGCTAGTATTTGGTATGGAGCTGTAGTCCGGGGGGATGTGGAAAAAATTATTATTGGAGACCATAGCAATGTCCAAGATGGGGCAGTCCTTCATGGAGACCCTGGGATACCAACTGTGTTAGAAGATTGTGTAACGGTTGGACATCAAGCTGTGATTCACTCAGCTTATATAGAAAGAGGTTGTTTAATTGGGATTGGAGCTGTAATTTTGAATGGTGTACGAGTAGGAGCGGGTAGTATGATTGGAGCTGGTTCGATTGTTACGAAGGATGTACCGCCTTCATCTCTGGTGGTGGGAGTACCTGCAAAAAAAGTTCGGGAGCTTTCGGAACAAGAAACTGCTGATTTGCTTGAACATGCTGAACGTTATGAAAAGTTAGCTTTGGTTCATGATGGCAAAGGAACTGATATTGGGTTTACAAAGTAAATAGGATTTACGCACAGACCATGTATGTAGTGTTAAAAACTATAGCGCTACAGTTTTTGTACTCTATATATAGTACCTATGCGTAAGTCCCGATCGAGTCAAAAGTCAAAAGTCAAAAGTTGATTTAAGGAAATATCAATAATTAATCTTTTTCCTAATCAAGTCAAAAGTTTAAACTTAAAAGTCAAAAGTCATATAAGTAAAGGTTAACATAAAATTCAAATTGCGATACATTAGAAAATAAAGAAAAATACTTTTAAATCTTGAGGAGGAGAATAAATGGATTTTGACTTTCGCTTGTTAATCGTTCTATTTCCGATACTTGCTGCTGGTGGTTGGGCTGTATTCAATATTGGTGTTCTGGCTCTCCAACAACTTCAAAAGTTCTTAAATAAGGAAGCCTAAAGTAAGTATAATATATTTATTTAAGTGCCGACTGTTATCTAACTAGAAGAAACAGTCGGCATTTTATTGCTAATATAACAGTTTTCCACAATTTGGAGGTACAAAGTTCTGGGGAAGTAGTGAGCAGAGAGCAGGGAAGAAGAAATAGAGATAATCTTTAAGTGTACCTCACTATCCTGAAAAATGCTGTATCATGTCTGTTTGAATACCCACAATTGACATCCTCCCGACGCTGCACTTGCGTGACAGCGCGGGATTCCTAACCATCACTGATTAGGGTTTTCTGCTGCCTCTTGCAGAGGAGCTGCGCTAACAATGCACCAGCCTCCAAGGCCCTTCCCTCTTTTCGGTCTTACGGTCGCTCCACAGACAAGCCAGCGCGGTCTTGGGGGTCTCCCCCATGAGCGACTGGCGCTGACACTGCTAGCCCAGCAGCCTCT
>NZ_JAAHGT010001301.1 GCF_010672385.1 Okeania sp. SIO2F4 | reverse complement strand
CAACTATTACCTCAAACACCAGTAAATCCGGCGAATTCACCCAACCTAGTGCAACCCACAGTAAATCCGGCGAATTCACCCAACCTAGTGCAACCCACAGTAAATCCAGCGAATTCACCCAACCTAGTGCAACCCACAGTAAATCCAGCGAATTCACCCAACCTAGTGCAACCCACAGTAACTCAAACTCCCATAAATGAAAATATTCCTCCATCTAACAATCAAGTATTAAATCCTGTTACTACTCAAATTATCGAGTCAGTGCAAAGTAATAGCACCATCACAACCACCAATAATCCTAATCTCCCAAACCAAAAGAACGATGGGCAAGAAGTCAACATTAATACAGATACCACTACCGCTTTACAAAACATCAATATTGTTAATAGTATACCCCTAACTGTAGCTGCAAATTCCCAAACATTGACAACCATAGAACAAACTCGCAACAATGAATTTGCAGACTACTTTGAGAAAGACCTATCAAATCAAATTACATCCACAAAAAATATTCGGGAAGTGCTAATTGATATTGCCCGTCAAACAGGTAATAACTCAGCCATTATCTATGTCACCGTTTACCCAGACGAAGTACAACTGGTATTATATACACCAGGTAGCGACCCTATACTCAAAACCATTCCCGAAGTTAACCGCAAAGAACTAATGAAAGCTGTGTTAAGATTACGCGCACAAATTACAAATCCCGCCCGTCGTTATACGAATAGCTATCTGCCACCAGCCAAAAAATTATATAATTGGCTCATCGCACCCATAGCAGCAGAACTAGAAGCAGCCAATATCAATACTCTACTCTTCAGCATGGATGAAGGTTTACGTACTTTACCTATAGCAGCATTACACGATGGGGAACAATTTCTGATAGAAAAATACAGCCTCAGTTTAATTCCCAGTGTCAGCTTAATGGATACCAACTACCGACCACTTCAAGAAACTCAGGTGTTAGCAATGGGAGCGAGTGAATTCATTGAGCAAAGTACATTACCAGCAGTACCCACAGAGTTAGAAACTATTTCTCAAAGGTTATGGCAAGGCAGCAAATTCATCAATGAAGAGTTTACCCGCAATAACCTGTTAGCTCAAAGAGAAAATTATCCCTATCCCATCATTCACCTAGCCACTCATGCAGAATTCAAACCAGGAAAAGCCAACAACTCCTACATTCAGCTCTGGGGAACAGAGCAACTAAAGTTAGACCAGATTAGAGAGTTAGAGTGGAATGAACCCCCAGTAGAATTGTTAGTATTATCTGCTTGTCGCACTGCTGTGGGAGACAAAAATGCCGAATTAGGATTTGCGGGATTAGCAGTAGCAGCAGGAGTCAAATCAGCTTTAGCTAGTATTTGGTATGTGAGTGATGAAGGAACATTAGGGTTAATGACAGAATTTTATGTTCATTTGAATAATGCCAAGATTAAAGCAGAAGCACTAAGACAAGCACAGTTAGCAATGTTGCGAGGGGAAGTGGTTATTGCAGAAGGTGAGTTAAGGGGAATAGATATTCGTGGAGCAGTGGTGTTACCGCCAGCGTTAGGGAAGTTTGAAAATCAAAATTTATCTCATCCTTATTATTGGTCAGGGTTTATGATGATTGGTAGTCCTTGGTAAGAGAAGGGAATACGAGAGTAGGGGAGTAGGGGAGTGGGGAATACCCTTGCTCTTTATTTACAATTAATTAATTATCATATAGAATCAGGCTGAAAACTTGTCATTGCGACGATGGGAAGCAATAATCCTTAATTATTGGAGTTAATAAGTATCGATTAATATTAACTCTTGAAATTGGGATGATATTTTTTCTACCCAGTTACAATAGATTGATTTTACTCAATAACTTTAACTAGATCTCCATCTTTGA
>NZ_JAAHGT010001300.1 GCF_010672385.1 Okeania sp. SIO2F4 | reverse complement strand
TGTAATTAATTTTTCCTCGGTACTGATAATATTTCTCAGATTAATAATATACAGTATTTTTCTCTCTTCAGTGATTCTCTATTTATCTTTTTTCTGTATTAACTGAAAGTCTCAAAAAGGCGATAACTTAGATTATCGCCTTGACCAACAACAGATAAATGAACTACTCTAATAATTAATAGAGAAAAAATAATCTTCAACGACTAGTTTTATCCCTTTGTTGACGTCTGCGATCGCGCCACTCAGATGCTGTTAAATATATAATTCCGACCGTCACAATTAACATTAATCCTGATGCTGCTATCGCCATGATGTTTATTGCTGTAAATTCCACAATTCCTCCTGATATTCTAGGTTTAATATTTCTAATTTTACCAGCAAAAAAATACTTATAGCATTTTGCAAAAATAATGTTACAAATAGGTAATTCATTAATGGATAATCGATAATGGATAATTACTTCTAGTTAAAACCGTACGGGAATTAAATATAAGGAAATATCCAATCTACCAAGAGAAAAGAAAAAAATTATTTTTAACCAATCCTATCTGTTTTTAATAAGAGGTAATTATTAATTATTAATTGTTAATTATTAATTATTGAAGGGCATCTTGCCCGCTAGTATTGTACCTGACTCAGTTATCAGTTATTGGTTATTAGTTATTAAAGGAAAAGGTTTTTTGAACAGTAATTATATGAACATGCTCTTATACCAATTTTAAAAAAAAATGTTACGAATAATAAGGGCAATAAAAAGAATTTATAGGAGATATCCATTCGACTAAAATATCGGTTATCAACTAAGAAATGGTATTGAAGCTATTCCCATAGTACTCCTGAGGACTGACTCCTAAAAAATCCCCTACATATTTGTAGCAAACATTTATCAATCTGGTATTATACCAATTCCCAAAAGTATTGCTATACTTAGGTCTGACTTTAGTTATTAACTAATCAACACAATGTCAATCACTTTTTTCCTAAAAATAACCCAGTTAATGTTTATTATTCTTATGTTTATTTCTCCCCACACGGACCACACTCCCCACACGGACCACACTTCCCTACCCGATCAGGTATAGCATTATTTTTGAGAAATGGTATTATATCAATTCCCCAAAATAAAGCCAAACCTTGCTAAACACTTCAGTTATTAAGTAACAAGTAAGATTCAGGAATATTTTTAATGATTATAGACAAAGATAACAATTCTAAATTGGTTGTGATAATTTTGATAATAGTTAATTTGAACTGAAAATATTGAAAATTCTAACTCAGTCTTCCTGACTCCTGTAGAGGCGAATGGCCATTCGCCCCTACCACCAAAATATTACAACTGTGCAGAAGATTGCTAGAGCCAAAATATCTTATTCCTAATCATCCTACTCCCTACTCTCAAGAAAAAGAATTATTTGGAGACAAAAAATCTAATAAATAATTCTTCTTCCTTCTTGCTTCTCCAACTAAAGTGCAGGTAGTTCTTCTAAAATTGTAAATCTGACATGATTAATTGCCAAATTACCAATTGAAACTTCTTCCTTATTAACAGGAACTCCTTGATTTTTCATCATTTCAAACTTAATTCCTTTACCAATTTCTACATGATACCAAGCCAACCCCATAAAAAACCTTAACGGATAAGGACCACCTTCCTGTAAATCATCAGGGTTTGACTCCATCGGCACCCAACCAAAACCAGGTAGATAAAATTCTAACCATACATGATTAAATTCTGGTTCTAAAGGCACACCCTTTCTATCAGCAAAAGCCGGACATTTATAGCGACCTACTGTACGACAAGCAATACCATTTAATCGTGCCAAAGCTAACAGTAATCCTACATATTCTCCACAAGAACCAATACCTCTTTCCAACACAATA
>NZ_JAAHGT010000130.1 GCF_010672385.1 Okeania sp. SIO2F4 | reverse complement strand
TAGAAACAAAAATCTATTTCCTACATCCTGTCCTGTAGGCGTTAAATTTGTATCATCCTCTTTGTTGAAAGAAAGACCAAAATCTATTAATACTGGAGTAGTTAGAGAATCATTTCTAACAATAATATTGTCAGGCTTAATATCTCTATGCACTACATCTCTTTGATGACAATATTCAACAATATCTAACAACTTAACTGTAAACTTTACAGCATCAAATACATCAATTCCCCCCTTCTCTATAATAAACTTCTCTAAAGTGTTTCCTTCTATAAATTCAGTCACCATGTAGAGAAGAATATTTAAGTCTTCAAAAAACTCGTAATTTGAATCAATTAATTCAGGTATTCCAGGATTTCTAAAAGTTTTGAGATTATTTACCTCTCTACTCATCCTGGCACGTCTTTCATCATCTTTTTGGTGACAGTAATTAAGTATTTTAAGTACATAATTACCAGGAGGAAATGAATCATTTTTAGGTTTTACTAAAGAAGTTTCACCTTGACCACCTTTACCTATTTTTGCAATAACTTCCCATTTTTCATCCCAAGGTCTTTTCTTGTTTTTACTCATACAAAAATTTTAGTATACAATAGGAAAAAGCCTTATATTATCAGGACTTACGCAGGGGTACTATATATAGAGTGCAAAAACTATAACGTTATGGTTTTTAACACTACATACATGGTCTGGTGCGTAAGTCCTAATTATTATAGCAATCCTAAACAGGTTGCGGGTAATCAAACAGTAAATAACAAAACTGAAACTCCTACCTGTTCCAAAAAAACAGTAAGATTTTTGATACAAATTAAGATAGGATTGCTATATTGACAAAATTGCTGCTGACTTTGATAGACCTATGTCTGAATTTTAGAATCTTTCAGGAAAATGATTTTACTCAGTAGTCATCTTTTTAATATGATTTATGAACCATTCATTGACTAAAATTTGTACCTCAATTTTTCTCTGTTCAGCAATGAGTGCAGGTATCTTGCCCGGATGGGTGTAATACCAATCACCAAAAGTAATGCTATACTTAGGCTCAACTTCAGCTATTAAGTAATCAATATAGATATAATAAATTGTTTGCTAATTTTAGTCAATTTAATTTTATTTGTTATTCTTTTTACTTCTTCCTCATTCACCCATTCCCCTACTTACCTACTCAAAAAAGTGTAGAAAAGTTTTTGAGCAATGGTATAACTTACCAAACTGAAATCCGCTATATTTTTTTCTCCTGAAAAGGAGAAGCTTTAAAGCCCTGGTAATCAATTATTAATTAGGGTTTGCTGATTAAATCTAAAAGTATTGACAGATAAAGGTTTTAGACTTTTTAGATATTGAAAAAGTATAAGGTTTTCGTTCTAGGGATCTCAAAAAGTTAGCATTTTGGGTTGACTATTGGCTGAAAAATTAAGGGATGATTTTTCATCCTGCCTCCTCTAAGTTCCCCATTCCTCCTGACTCCTAGCCTCACCCATAAGACTTTTTCAGCAAACCCTAATTATTAATTAAATTAGCGAATAATTAAGATATAAAGCCTCTCCTTTCAAGGATAAACAAGCGGTCTATCTTCGGAACTGTCCGTAAGGATGGGATGCATCAGAAACCTAGCCAGATCCAATCTCCCCTTGAGAAGAAAAAATTTTCATGATTAGTCAATCCTATCCGTTTTCAAGGAGAGGTAATTGTTCATTATTAATTATTAATTATTAATTGTTGAAAGATCGCCTCTACAGACAACTCTTCAATATTATTCAAAACTACCTTTGCTCCTGCCTCCCTTAACTTAGCAGTATAAACATCTTGCCTTTCCTTACTTTCCTGCACATGGGGAGGCAACACACCGACACCAACCCAAGTTCTTAATGGCATCTTTTCACGAGCATTCTCCACCGTATACATATCTCCCACTGTATCCCCAGCATAAATCACAGGTAGATTTTCTGCCAAACCATTTTGTTTTTCCAACTGCTCCACTACTCCAAACAACCCAGTCGGGTCAGGTTTTCCCGGTGCATCCTCCATCGCCACTACTACCGGGGAACTCAACTCTAACTTTCCCTCCAAAACATAAGCAACTTCCCCTCGCATCGCTCCACTAAAAAATCCCCAAGACAACCCTGCTGCTGTCAACCCCTCAAAATAACCAGAACTTACCAACAACGGTTCCGAACAAATATAACCATTCCAGTTATCCTCATCTAAACCCCGATAACGAGACTGAAAAAAAACTACTAACTTTTGATAATCTAAATCCACATCCTCCCGTTTTTGACCTTGGCCCTCAAAATGGCGATAAACTAACTCTCGCGAAGCTTCCCAGTCATTATTCCAAACACCCTCAGACTTAAGCTGGTCAATATCCGCCAAAGTGGGGCAAAATGCGCCGGACGTACAATGCTTAACTGTATCGGCGATCGCTCGTCGATAAGACCCACCCACATCCCGAATCACACCATCAATATCGAAAACCAAAATTGCTTTATTCATCATCAAATTTTTATGGTAAAATGAAATTTTGTGTGTATAAAGTTTGAAAATTAGCCTAAAATTGGCTCAGGAGGTAAATTGTCCAAATTTGTACTAAAAGTAGTCTGGTTAGACGATAATGTAGCACTTGCTGTAGATCAAGTGGTAGGAAATGGTACCAGTCCTTTAACTTGTTACTTTTTCTGGCCTCGGAATGATGCCTGGGAACAACTAAAAACAGAAATGGAAGCAAAACATTGGATTTCAGAAGTAGATCGGGTGGATCTATTGAATAAGGCTACTGAAATAATTAACTATTGGCAAGAAGAGGGTAGAAGAAGACCACTTTCAGAAGCTCAGGCAAAATTTCCAGAACCAGAAATAGTTTTTACAGGTACTAATTAATGAATTGAGAATTCAGAATTTAGAGTTGAGAATTGAGAATTCAGAATTGAGAATTCACAAGTTAACTTAGAATATTTAGAAGGTTAACTGAATGATTAGTAATTAATAATCAGTAATTGAGTTGTATATATCTGGGGAGAATTAATGAAGTCAGAAGTTAACTTAGAATATCACAGGGCTAATTTAATTCTCCAGTCTAGACTATTATTAATTGGGGCTTGCTGATTAAATCTCAAAGTATTGACATATAAATATTTTAGCCTTTTTAGGTCTTGAAAAAGTACAAGGTTTTTGTCCTAAAAAGCTCAAAAAGTTAGGATTTTGGGTTGACGCGAGGCAGAAAAATCAAGGGATGATGTTTCCTCCTGCCTGCTTACCGAATTATTAATTATTAATTGTTAATTAAATAATTGTGGTTTAAAGCCTCCCCTTTTAAGGGGAAAAAAAGAAATGATATTTCCTAATCTTCAATCAAGTGCGGTTTTAACCAGAGGTAATTATCAATTATCAATTATCAATTAATGAATCATGCCCCATTCCTCCTAACTCCTGACTCCTGACTCCTGACTCCTGACTCCTACCCTCACCCATAAGACTTTTTCAGCAAACCCTAATTGTTATTAATTAAGGTAGAATCTGCTAATGAACCAGGAACAGACATTACCAATAAGCGACCAACTGCCACTTGTAACTTCTCCAGCTATTCTCAAAAAAGCTATCGTATATAAGCTTGATAGCTATATTTCAGGTCGTGGCGAGTTGGTGCTTCCTTGTCTGCCTGGTATGCTCGACTATTATATAAATATTGTAGAAAATTTATTTTCTCATCTGGGTAGACCAATGCCTGCGGAGAGAAAATTACAATTGCGTCAAATGATGGAAACGAGGTTAGCAGAGGGGTTTAATATTTCTGCAACTTCGATGTTAGTTATTCAATATGAATTAGTCAAGCCTCCCAAAAAAGGTATAGCTTGTCAAGTAAGTATTCGCACTCCAACTTTAGGAGAACAGTATAAGTCTTGGATAGAGAAAAGAAAGCCTCCTTTGTTTGGTTCTCATCCTGATGCTAGGGTTTTAGCAACTGTGGGAGAATTTCGCAAAAATGCTGCTTTGAAAATATTAGATGTGGGAGGAGGAACAGGTAGGAATGCTTTGCCTTTAGCGCGAAAAGGTCATTATGTAGATGTTTTAGAGTTAACGCCTGTTTTTATTGAACAGTTACAAACAGCGATCGCTACAGAAAATTTATCAATGAATGTAATAGAGGGAGATATTCTCGATCCACTGACAAGGTTGAAACCAGCTTTTTATCAGTTGGCGATCGCTACAGAAGTAGTATCTCATTTTCGGGATGTAGACGACTTGCGGTTATTTCTGGCAAAAATGTCTGATGTTATTTGTTGTGGTGGTTTACTTTTATTCAATATATTTTTGACAGTAGATGAATATGTACCTGATGAATTAGTCCGAGGTATGGCGCAGTTATGTTGGTCAAGTTTGTTTACATCTGAAGAGTTGACAACAGCGATGGAAGGTTTACCATTAGCGATGGTTTCTAATGAGTTAGTCATAGAATATGAACGTCAGCATTTACCGGAAACAGCATGGCCTCCTACAAGTTGGTTTGAAAGTTGGGCGACTGGTAGAGATGTGTTTCCCTTGGCGAATGGTAAACCACCTCTAGAGTTAAGGTGGATATTATGTCGGCGAATGTAGCAAATTAGGAGACAGGAGTCAGGAGTCAAGAGTCAGAATGAATATGTTTGATACCATTTTTTCTGTCGTAACTTAATCTTTTTCGTTAAATAGACATTTTCTATTAACTATTTGAATAGCTCTTATTAATAGCTGATAGCTATTTGCGCAGCATTCCAGAACGGAAATACTTAAAACTATAAAATATATTCAGTAAAATTCACTGAAAAATAGGAAGCAAAAATTATGGAAACACCCACAATATATTTACCACCAGTATTAAAATTAAAACTCGATCTTACAGAAGAACAATTTTGGCAACTGTGTCGCGATAATGATGATTTAAGATTTGAACAAACGGCAAATGGAGAATTAATTATCATGTCACCCACTGGTAGTAGAACAGGTAAAATTAATGCTGATTTAATTTATCAACTAATGTCTTGGAGTCGTCAAAATAATTTAGGGGAAGTATTTGATTCTAATAGTGGTTTTTTGTTGCCTAACAGAGCTAAACGTTTGCCGGATGCTTCTTGGATAAAACAAGAACGTTGGGATGCTTTGACATCAGAATAACAGGATAAATTTGCGCCTATCTGTCCTGATTTTGTCATTGAATTAATGTCACCAACTGATTCACTTTTAAAAACAAGAGAAAAAATGCAAGAGTATATAGAAAATGGTGCTGAATTAGGCTGGTTAATTAATCGAAAAAAACAGCAAGTAGAAATTTATCGCCAAGGTCAAGAAGTAGAAATATTAGACAATCCACAGACAGTATCAGGAGAAAATATTTTACCTGGATTTATTTTAGATTTAACAACAATTTGGTAGTCAATTAGATAGAGGTAGAATATTTTTAGGCGATCGCTATCCTTGATTCTTACGCTATCCTTGATTCTTAATAGTAAGCATTTCCTGCGGAATGCTGCCCAAACAGCCATCAGCTATTAGCTGGAGCGCCATTAACTTATTCTTTTTGAAGAAAGAATCAGAGTTGAAAGATTGAGCGAAAATTAAAAGTTACTCTAAAAGCATCTTTTGCTATCTTTCTGATTAATTACTTGGTGTAGAATTATTACCAAGGAAAAGCTGAAAGTTGAAGGCTAATACCTGAATGCTTAGATAAAAGATACTTATAATTTTTCCCTGTTCCCTTCTTTCATAAGTAATCAATGTAAACCGGATTTAGTTTAATATCATAAAATTAATCCAAAATAGGAAGCAAAAATTATGGAAATACCTACAATATATTTACTACTTAGTTTTATCAATATTTGGAAACTTAAAACTTAGTCATAGATTACTTTTAATTTTTAACTTTTAACTTGCGCGTAGCGCTATACTTTTCTTATTCTTGCCTTAAAATAATATTATTAATCAACACTAGAAAATTTGCCTAATGTCAACACCATCACCTCATCAAGGTTGGAATATTACCGAAGTACAAAGAGAAATTTATAGAGAACGTTCAAAAGCATCTAGTCGCGCCAAAAAACAAGCCTTAAATGGAGAAGGGCAAAAACCAATACATCCTATCAATATCCCGAATCTAAATCCTGAAAAACTGATGCCACAAATGCCTAAAAATAGATGGCGAACTCTCTCCTTGTTTAGTGGAGGTGGTGGTCTTGACCTTGGTTTTGACCGAGCAGGTTTTACTCATATTTCCTCCTACGATATTCTGGCAGAAGCTGGTAATACTTTGTGTAATCTTCGACCATACTGGGAAATTTTTTCAGGTGAAAAGGGAGATGTGACAAAAGTAGATTGGCGCTCCTATCGTGGCTCAATTGATATTATCCATGGTGGTCCACCTTGTCAGCCTTTTTCTATTGCTGGTCGTCAAAAAGGTAAGGAAGATAATCGCGATATGTTCCCTGAATTTCTTCGCGCTGTACTAGAAATTAAGCCTCTAATATTTGTGGCAGAAAATGTCACTGCATTGGTAAGTAAAAAGTTCAGCAAATATGTTGAAGAAGTTATTGAATCTCCTTTAGCTCCTCACTATAAACTCACGAAATTTCTTTTAAATGCTCCAGATTTTGGCATTCCTCAAATTAGAAAGCGAGTCTTTTTTGTCGGTTTTCGGGATGAAAAATATTTAGCTAAATATCAACCTCCTCAACCTACCCATTATTGGCATCATCTACCAACAAATCAATCTAAACAACCAGTTCAACTAAATCTTTTCGATAATTATGAAACTCCAGAAAAATTACAACGTTGTATGGGAACTCGTGAAGCTTTAGGATTACCAAATATTGGATTTGATGCTTTATCACCTACTCTCAGAAGTGGATTAACTGGACCCCGTCATACTACTTCTATTTTAAGTAGTGTTTCTGCACAAAAAGCTTGGGAAAAATTACATATTTGGCCGAACGGAGTAGCAGAAAATCGTGAGAAAGCACATTTATTTGTAGCCAAAAATAGTCATTTTCGGTTGTCTGTTCCTGACTGTGGTATTCTCCAAGGTTTTCCTGAGTCTTGGCAATTTTCTGGTGCAGTTTATCAAGCATTAGGTCAAATTGGCAATGCTGTACCACCACCGATGGCTTATCAAATAGCATTATCTATTGCTCAAGTATTGTCTTGAATAGTTTCTATTACAAGTTCTCTTAAACGTTGAGCATGATTAGTAGTTATTCGCTCCCAACCTTCAAAATATGAAGCTGGAATATGGGGATTATTTAAAGTTGAACCTCTCTCAATTAAATATTGACATCTATCTCTTAAAATCGAAAGCATTCTTTCAGGATAGTAGCCTAATTCTAAATCCATTTTATTTCGGTATTTTTGGATTGTGTATTGTCTTTTTTGCAGACTTTGAGAATCTTCAAGTGTATAAACTTCTTTTTCCCCAACAAACAATTTCATAGAGTAAAGATATGCTAATTAATTCTGGTATTAATTGAGCAAGTTTATAATCTAATGCAACATAAGCTGATTTTTCACTAATCCAAGGAGCCATCATTTTACGGGAAGCATACAAGCAATATTTTAGGATTTTACCTCCTTTTTCATAGAAACGAAATAACCAATGTTTTCCCCTCCACTTTTTAATATGCTCTTGTCTGAAATCTCTAACTGTAGTTACATAAGTTTTTGTAGTTGACTTTAATTCAAAAGGAATTTTCAGTTCATTTAAAATCAAAATTGCATCTGTTCTACTACGAGTTAAATTGACTGGTCTTTCTAAATTAAATAACTGGATAAGTTCATTTTCTCGAGGATCATCTTGTACTGTCATTAATTAACTGGGATTGGAAAATAATTATTTTGATAAATATAATAAATTTTAGTAAGTAGAAAGGTACAAAAAACTAAAGTATCTAATGAAAAGTAAAATCCTCGAAACTTTCCTTTCTATTGACTTTTGCCTCTACCATGAGTGGCTGTGATAACGAGAAATTTTTATACCCATCTACTTATTTTGCTTTAAGCATTAAAAATAACTATAACTAATCAGCCCAAATAACCAATTTCCCAGAGTAGAATGAATAAAAAAATTATATAATTCTCCAGATTTCCATAACTCTTGTAGCCGTGTTCCATGATAACTAAATAAAACTAGAAAACACAAAATATGAAACTGATTATTTTGAATTAAACTTATATAAAATACTTCAAGCTTTCGATTATTTATCAATTCTAAAAACAGATGTAAAATTGCAACTAAAAACACAGCAAAAAATACAAGCCCAAATAAATGATAAGCGATCGCCTGACTCAAATCTCCTCGTGCAACTGCCATAAAAGAGCGAGTCAAACCCCATCCAGGGCAAGGAATACCAACATAACGTAAGAGTGGACATCCTAGAAATGGTATTTTCAAACCCAAATTAAATAGGTAACTACCAATAATAGGAATAAGAGCGATCGCCAGATAAATATATCGTTGACTTCGCTCTTTATTAGATAAATTTTCTGAATACTTTTTCATTCAATTTCTTTATCGACTACGCAACAAATCCCAACCAAAACAAGTTAAATAAATTAGAATTGTTGCCATTTGTTGAAATATGATTAATTCGACAGTTTTGAGCAAGAAATTAGTGTCTGATTGAGAATAAGTAACCATCGATCCTCCTGCCAGAATCGCAATGATAATTAAAAAAATTATTTTCCTGTACTTAAATTTGACCATTGTTCAATTTTTTCCTCTTATTAATCAGATTTCAGCTCAATGCTACATATCCAAAGACAAATAAAGCTGCAAAAGGAATGATACATATCAACAATAACCAGGGAGATTTTTCCAACTTGTTGAAAATTTTGACCCAAGCAATAATCCATTTAATCTCAGCAATAATGCTAATGCATGGAATTAAAGACAAAATTGTCCATAACACAGGATTTTCTTCATCACCAGCGACGAAAGTAATGTATATATTTAAAATTGGAATCCAAGCAAACCAGGCATTTTCAACATTTAATTTTTCGTAAATCTCATACCAGAAACACCCTATTATTAAGTAGAAAATGATACAAAATACAACTATAATTGCTTCTATCTCTGGTACTTGAGTTATTGATCTCTGTGCCAATAAAATTGGTAACATCATACCAATGGCTGAATTAACCCATGAAAATTCACTCAGATATAGCATTTGTTTTAATTTATGAAGGTTAACAACACTGTCTCGCTTTTTTCTGATTTTTAAAGCCATTTTGACAGTTGATTCAGTGGTGGTTGGAACTAATGCTAAAAAAAATATTAATTGGCAATTGGGAGTTGCTAAAAACCCCAAACCCCTGGCCTCTACCATGAATATTCACCACTACCTAATAAGTAATCATTTAATAAACCGTATTTTATGAAAAAAGCTTCAATATTTTCATAAATCTTGAGATTTTCACTTAACTCAATAGAGTAGGTTGAGTTGAGGAATAAAACCCAACCTACTCATTGCACAAACCATATTTTATGAAAAAATCTTCAATATTTTCATAAATCTTGAGATTTTCACTATAACTAAATCCACCATGACCACCTCCTGGAATAGTTAATAATTGATTGGGTACATTAGCTCGATCGAGTGCTTCGTGAAATTTTACAGCATGATTATATGGCACACTTAGATCGGCATCACCGTGAACAGTAAAAATAGGTGGAAGTTGAGAATGTACATAATTAATTGGAGAAACACGCTCCGCTATTTCCAAGCGATCGCTCTGGTTTCCCATCCATTCCAAAGCATAACCTTGAACATTTGCTCCCTCCAGCAAATCTTTGACATCAGTAATACCATACCAATTGACGATCGCTGCCACCTTTAATTCCTTATCACCAGAGCAATAAGAGTCAAAACCAGCAGCAGGAGATAACATACCTGTTGTCATTGCTAAATGTCCGCCAGCAGAAAACCCACTGACAATGATTTTTTCCAGGTCGAAATTGTATTGTTGAGCATTCCTCATCACCCAATTTAAAGCACATCGACAGTCTGCTACTGCTGCGGGTGCTAGCGACTGTGCTGCCAAACGATATCCCACATTAACAACAGAAAAACCCATTTTCAAATATGGCAATAAAAAAAATAGCTCCACTTCTCTAGGACGGTCTACCCAACCCCCACCGTGAAAAAATATTACTGTTGGTTGTGGTTTAGGGGTGAGAGACTGATAAATGTCTAACTGCAAATCGTAATTATTAATAGTCAAATATTTAATATTTTTGTGAATCTGATAGTTTTGAAAAAATGCCAGTATTTCAGCAGCAGGATTTGATAGTTTTTTCCAAGCATTAATTGGGAGAAAGTTATAACCAATAAATACTGCTTGAGATGATGCTTCAGATAAATATTTTTTCAACATTACTCTTACTGGTAATAGAAAGTTATTCTAGATAAAGTTAATATTTTTAGGGAATTTTTGTCAAGGTTACTTAATACTTTCCACTGGCGACTCTAGTCTATATTTTACCAAATCAAGAAATTAATAAGTTGGGAAAAACTATAAACAATTATCACCCTAAAAAGCAACTATAGGAATCCGCGCATAGGTCGCAGGTAATCAAAAAGTAAATAAAAAAACTCAAACTCCCACCTATTGCCTGTTGCCTGTTCCCGAAAAAGCAGTAAGATTTTTGACACTAATAAAATAGGATTGCTATAGCAGTAATTAGTAATAGATAGGACTTACGCAAAGAAACCGGGTTTTTAGGATAAATCGTTGTTTTTAACAATAAACATTGACGAAAAAACCTGGTTTATAGGTTCGCCTGCGTAAGTCCTGATAGATTTTTTTTCTAATTTTCATCATTTGTGTATCGGTGTAAAAATCCTTGTCTTCCCCGACTGCTTCCTCCTTACTCTAATCTACATTTGTCAAAATCAAGAAATTAATAAGTTGGGGAAAAATCTTCAACACTTATCACCGCAATAACCACTTTTAGTCAGAGAATTTTCTTGGTAATACTCATCAGTTTATGCCAATAAAATCCTGGTCTTGCCAGAATTATGCAACTAACCTACTACCCTATTTAGCCAAATCAAGAAATTAATAAGTTGGCGAAAAATCCTCAACACTTATCACCGCAATAACCACTTTTAGTCAGAGAATTTTCTTGGTAATACTCATCAGTTTATGCCAATAAAATCCTGGTCTTGCCAGAATTATGCAACTAACCTACTACCCTATTTAGCCAAATCAAGAAATTAATAAGTTGGCGAAAAATCCTCAACACTTATCACCGCAATAACCAACTAAAAGTAATTAGTAATAGATTTTTTTTCTAATTCTAATCGTCCCTACATATGTGTAAAAATCTTTGTCTTGCCAGATTTTTTTCCTAATTTCAATTTTCTGTGTATCCGTGGCAAAATCTTTGTCTTGCCCAACTTCTTTCACTCACCTACTACCTAATTCCACCAGGTCTAAGTCCAGTAACTTTAAGAGTAATTTTGTACAGACTTTTACTAGCTGTTAAATAAAGAGTTTTATAGTCATCATTTCCCCATGCTAAATTAGCAACTTTCTCAGGTACAGCAATAATTCCTAACAACTCTCCCGATGCAGAAAAAACCCAGACTCCTCCCGGTCCGGTGCTATAAACATTTCCCTGTAAATCGACTTTCATTCCATCAGGAACACCTTGTTTATTCGGATCTTTTAACTCAGCAAAAATCTTTCCGTTTTCTAGAGTTCCATCTGACTTAACATCAAAAATACGAATATGACCTTTTTCAGAATCATTAACATAAAGTTTAGTTTCATCAGGAGAAAAAGCAATACCATTAGGACGGACAAAATCATCAACTAAAAGACTTAACTGACCATCTGGTGCAATTCGATAAACACCATAAAAACCTAATTCTTCCTGTTCTGATTTAATCCCATAAGGAGGGTCAGTAAAATAAATACTTCCATCTGATTTAACAACTAAATCATTCGGACTATTCAGACGTTTACCATTATATTTATCAACAAGTGTAACTATTTTGCCATCTTTTTCAGTTCGGGATACCCGACGATTACTATGTTCACCAGTAATTAACCTTCCTTCTAAATCTAGTGTATTACCATTAGCATTTCCAGAAGGATTACGAAATATCTTGACTTCTTGATTAGGTTGCCATTGATAAATTGTATTTTCAGGAATGTCACTAAATAACAAAAAACCTTCTGGATACCAGACAGGTCCCTCAATAAACTTGAAACCTTCTGCTACTTTTTCTACCTGTGCATCTTTGCTAATAATTTCTTGTAAATTTTCTACATTCTTGCCTTGACTTAGTTTTAAAAAATTATCTTGATGGGCAATAATTATATTAGTTATTGCTTGAGTATTACCATGATAAAATATAGTTACTACTGTGACTAATAAGAGAGTCGATATAAAAATCGAAAAATTTATACTTGACATTTTATTTTTCTGGTTAATTTTGATTTATATTCTATTTTAATAGAGACTATATTTTACTATTTTTCTTTTGTTTTAGGGAGTAGGAAGTAGAGAATCGAAAAGCATAAAAACAATTGTAGTTCAGTAACTTGAGAAATGCTATATACTAACTAACTACGAAGAAATTGCTTCTGCAACTCCCTCTATAGCAATCCTATTTTATTCCTGTCAAAAATCTTACTGCTTTTTAGGGAAAAGGGAAAACTTAACTGCGAACAGGTAAGAGTTTCAGTTTTTTTATCTACTTTTTGATTACCCGCAACATAAGGGCGAATTGCTATAGAAAAGAATCTTACAGCAATTACCATCCATTAATGGTATACTTCGATTATACTTCAACACTCAAATATTTAGGAAAATTAAGAGTCTGTTTTTAACAATTATTAGGAGCGTTAATATAGATTCTCACTACTTTTCCTCTCCCCCCACCTCCCACACTTCCCACACTTCCCCACCTAACCAAATATAGCAAAATTTTTGAGAAATGGTATTAGGTCTGTATAGGATAGGTTAAGTATGTTAAAATGAATTAAAGCATAGTTAGTCCTTCATAGTTTTAGTCAACAAATTAACAAATTTAATTTTCTATGTATCTGTGGCAAAATCTTTCTCTTGCCAGACTTCAAAGTTTGGAAACTAAATTTCTACTAGGGTGATTGGTAGTTATTACTTGTGGAATTTTAATCCTTAAATATTTTAAGGGATTGAATGTATCAGGAAATATAAAAAGGAGATAGGGAAAACTTAACAGGGAATTAAGGAGACAGAAATCAAGAAAACTATTTATCACTTAAAAATCTAGGAATATATGTACCTTTCCACCTCTGGTATCTACCATATTTTAATCCGTTAAAGTCTTACCGCTTTTAGATTTTCGTCACTCGTATGCTCTCTTAATACTTATTGTATAAACAGTCTATAAACTAATATTGAGTTGATCGAAAGTATCTACTAACCATAAATAACCTTTCAATAAATAACTGTCAAATAAACAATTACCATGCAAATTCCAACTAATCATACTTCTCTATCCAAAACACTCCATAACCGACGACAAAAATTAGCTAACTTAATTAATTTTCCAGCCATACTTTGGTCGGGCAGTCGTAGTACCCGTAACTTTCTACTTAATACTTTTCCCTTCCGTTCTAGCAGTCATTTTCTTTATTTTGCTGGTTTACCTATTGAAGATGCTGCTATCAGTTTAGAAGCTGGAAAATTAGCACTATTTATGGATAATCCACCGCCAAGTAATCTACTTTGGCATGGAGAAATACCAACACGCGATCGCCTCGCAGAAATTATCGGTGCTGATGCTGCTTTTCCGATGAAAGAATTAAAATCCTATGCCACAAATGCAGCAACTATTGCTGTACAAAACCCCACTACTAAAATTACACAATCTCAGATTTTAAATCGCGATATTTTTCCCTCTAATAAACCCCAAGAAATTGACTTAGAACTAACCAAAGCAATTATTTCTTTAAGACTTAGCCATGATGATGCAGCTTTAACAGAAATCAAACAAGCAGCAGCAGTCACAGTAGAAGCTCATAAAGCAGGAATGGCAGCTACAAAAAATGCTAAATTTGAAGCTAATATCCGGGCAGCAATGGAGAGTATTATTATTTCTCATAACATGACTTGTGCTTACCCCAGTATTGTGACTGTACATGGCGAAGTTTTGCACAATGAACAATATTATCATCCTCTACAAATAGGAGATTTACTATTAGCAGACGTGGGGGCAGAAACAACTTTAGGTTGGGCAAGTGATGTGACTCGAACTTGGCCTGTTTCTGGTAAATTTTCTTCCACACAAAGAGATATTTATGATGTAGTTTTAGCTGCTCATGATAATTGTATTGCTCAAGTTAAACCAGGTGTAGAATATTTAGATATTCATCTATTAGCAGCCAAAGTTATTGCTGAAGGATTAGTAAATTTAGGAATTTTAAAAGGTAAACCAGAAGACTTAGTAGAAATAGATGCTCATGCCTTATTTTTTCCTCATGGAGTCGGTCATTTATTAGGTTTAGATGTTCATGATATGGAAGATTTAGGAGATTTAGCAGGATATGAAATAGGTCGAGAACGTAGTAGTCGTTTTGGTTTAAGTTTTTTGCGATTAAATCGTCCGTTAATTCAGGGAATGTTAGTGACAATTGAACCTGGTTTTTATCAAGTTCCTGGAATTTTAAATAACAAAGAAATGCGTCAAAAATATCAGAATATTGTGAATTGGGAAAAGCTAGAATATTTTTCTGATGTTCGAGGTATTAGGATTGAGGATGATGTTTTAGTTAAGGCAAAGAGTGCTGAAATTTTGACTCAAGAATTACCTAGCGATATTGATGCAATTGAAAAATTAGTAGGATAATTATTTAGGATTTACCGAATCAATTTTCAACCTTAAGTCATCATAATTTTGAGAATTATTAAAGGTTAAACAAGTGTAATAAGTAATAAAAATAATATCAAAACTAATATAATTTTTGAAGATAAAGTAATAAAATAGTGGAGTTAAAGTAAGCGAAAAACAAGAACAAATTGCTATTTATTATCATCAAAGAGGACTGAAATATAGCTAGTCCTCTTTGAGGAATTTCGTGACTAAACCCCGACCTTTGTCATTATTATACCAATTATCAAATTATCAAAAATAATCCTATGTTTGACTAGGCTATAAGCGTCTATCTAAATACCAAATTTTCATTTCAATATACTTCCCATTTCAAACTCCTTGGTATCTTTACTACCCACATTCCCAACTTCAAAATGTAGTACAAAAATCCCATAACAGAGCGATATAGCTGCTGCACTTGCTCCGCCAACGCGATTAATTAAGTATTAATACTAAAAGAAGAGAAAAATTGGCGTGACTAGCATATTCAAAAGAAAAAACAGCTTGAGTTAGTCCATAAAAAACTACTCCAACCCAAGATATCACAAATAGGTTTGAGTTGGAGCCCAACTGCATTAA
>NZ_JAAHGT010000013.1:26786-29520 GCF_010672385.1 Okeania sp. SIO2F4 | reverse complement strand
TCATAGGTTCGTCAAGGGAGGCAGGTGCGGCCTTAAGCAGAAAGTTCCTATCAGTGATGTTAGGGAATCCCGCGCTGTCTCGTAGATCAGCGTCGGGAGGATGTCAACTACTAATCCTCAATAAAAAAAAATCAAACTTTTAAAGTCTTATATAGTAAAGGTTTTGGCTAAAAGGAACAAAAAGATGCAAAAAAAAATTTAGAGAAATGCTTGACAAATAAAATAGAAAGCGCCATAATAGCATATGGCTTGAAAAAAAAGGGACTGTAGTTCAATTGGTTAGAGCACCGCCCTGTCACGGCGGAAGTTGCGGGTTCGAGCCCCGTCAGTCCCGTAAAGTACATAACTTAACACTCATAACAAATCTGATGGATATTACTGTTTGATGAAAGCCTAATTTTTATGGTAAAAGTAGGAAATCAAGTCAGTATCAAAATTAGACTAACCAGAATCTAATCAAAGCACTCAAGTCGCTTAAATGGTTTAAATGGTTAGTCCAGCCCACTTTTTTTAAAGTAAACGTCCCGATCGGTCATAACACCTTGGGATGCGAGGCCAGTCCTGAGCTTCTGTTGTTCGGCATTAAACAGGTAAAGAGATTTGAAAAACCAGTGTGTCGAGCTGAAAAAGCCAAAATAACTGGGCGAGGCCAACTTTACGCATTTTCTGGAGAATGGACGCAACAATGTCCAAATTTTTGCCTAACCATACTTTTTGAGGTCAATTAATTGACCTCAAAAATATCTTATTTCTGTAGGAAATAAAGATAATTACTCGTTTTAAGCACATTTTTTCCAAGAGATTTTTACACTCCACTGGTAAATTATATATCTTCTGAGATTTAACCAGAAGTAGAATAAAATCTGAAAACAAAAAACTAAAATAGAAATTGATATGAGTGTTAGAGTTCGTTTGGCCCCAAGCCCAACAGGAAATTTACATATCGGTACAGCCAGAACTGCTGTATTTAACTGGTTATTTGCACAGAACCAGAAAGGAAAATTTATCCTAAGAATAGAAGATACAGATTTAGAGCGCTCCCGTCCAGAATATACTAAAAATATTACGGAGGGACTAACCTGGTTAGGGTTAGAGTGGGATGAAGGACCATCTTATCAGTCTCAACGTCTAGAACTATACCAGAAAGCAACTCAAGATTTACTAGACAAAGGATTAGCCTATCGCTGCTATTGTACAGCAGCAGAACTAGAGGAAATGCGGGAAGCCCAGAAAGCAAGAAAAGAAGCACCCCGCTACGACAACCGCCACCGGAACCTCACAGCAAAAGAACAAGCAGCTTTTGAAGCAGCAGGAAGGCAAGCAGTAATTCGCTTCAAAATAGATGATGACCGGATAATTACCTGGAATGATATGGTGCGGGGGAGAGTGACCTGGAAAGGAAGTGACCTAGGTGGAGATATGGTCATTTCCCGTGCTGCTGCTGGGGGTAAAGTAGGACAACCTCTCTACAATATGGCAGTGGTAGTAGATGATATGGATATGAAAATTACCCATGTGATTCGGGGTGAAGACCATATTGCTAATACAGCTAAACAAATATTACTTTATGAAGCCTTAGAGGGAAAAGTACCAGAGTTTGCTCATACACCCCTAATTCTGAATAAAGAAGGACGAAAATTGTCAAAACGGGATGGAGTAACTTCAATTTCTGATTTTAAAGAATTGGGTTTTACTCCCGAAGCACTGGCAAATTATATGTGTTTGCTTGGGTGGACGCCTCCAGATGCAACGCAAGAAATATTTACCCTAACAGAAGCAGGAGAAAAGTTTAGTTTTGAGAGGGTGAATAAAGCAGGAGCTAAGTTTGACTGGGATAAATTGGATTGGATAAACAGTCAATATTTACATAGTCTACCAGTAGAAAAACTGACAGATAAATTAATTCCCATTTGGCAAAAAGCAGGATATGAATTAGATCCCAAAGGCGATCGCTCTTGGTTAGAAGAACTAACAGCATTAATAGGACCTAGTTTGACTCGTCTGACAGATGCAGTGGAAATGAGTAAGTTATTCTTCTCTCCCACTGTAGAACTAGACGAAGCAGCAACAACGCAAATACAGAAAGAAGATTCTGTTAAATCTATTAATTCTCTTCTAGAAATGATAAATGTTGATGTACCTCTAGGAGCGGATGATGCACAGCAAACTATTAAAAAAGTTACTCAGAAAGTTAAGGTGAAGAAAGGGATTGTGATGCGATCGCTAAGAGCATCCTTAACAGGTGCGATGCAAGGACCAGATTTAATTCAGTCGTGGTTACTGCTGCATCAAAAGGGTTTTGATGTATTAAGGTTCAAAAAATCTATAGGTCAGGAAATTGAGGAAACGAAGAAAACAGAGACTACTCCTAATAAGAGTGAAGGTACTGTTGTGGTAGAAACAGCAACTCCAAAGTCTCCTGCTTTATCAAAAGAGCAAACTAAGACGACACCAATACCTGAACAAAAACAAGTAACAGAGAACAAAGAGACAAAAATCTCAACACCAGCAGCAACTCCGACTACTGGTGCAGCAGCTAAAATTCCAGCCGAACCGACTGTACAAAAAGAGAGAAAAATCTCAGCATCACCAGCAATTCCAACTCCGACGACTGGTGCAACAAGCAAAACACCAACCGAACCAACCGTAGCTAAACAGAGTAAAGTTGCGACACCAGAAACTCCAACTACTGCAACGACTGGTGCAACAAGCAAAACACCAACCGAACCAACCG
>NZ_JAAHGT010000013.1:0-26776 GCF_010672385.1 Okeania sp. SIO2F4 | reverse complement strand
ACGACTGGTGCAACAAGCAAAACACCAACCGAACCAACCGTAGCTAAACAGAGTAAAGTTGCGACACCAGAAACTCCAACTACTGCAACGACTGGTGCAACAAGCAAAACACCAACCGAACCAACCGTAGCTAAACAGAGTAAAGTTGCGACACCAGAAACTCCAACTACTGCAACGACTGGTGCAGAAACCATAGAACAAAAAGTTGCTGCTCAGGTTGAAACTTCCATTTTAGATGACCAAAAACCTGTAGACACAGTAACCAACAAAACCATTGATATTGAACAAATCAATAAAATTAAAGAGCAATTGATCGATATCTTTTCTAACCTTCCTGACTACATTAGCCAATTTTATCAAGAATATAAAACTCAGCTGAAAGTAGTTGGTTCGCTAACCTTAGCAATATTAACTTTGACGTTAATTGTTAGTTTTCTCCAAACCTTACAAGGAATTCCTATTCTATCAGTTAGCTTTGAATTTATTGGGATGGGATATGCAGTTTGGTTTGTTTACCGTTATTTGCTGCAAAAATCTAATCGGCAAGAATTATTAGATAAAATTCAAGACATCAAAGCAGAAATTGTTGGTAAGAAATCTTAAATAAGAGTTTCACAGACTCAAAAAAAAAAGGGGGAATTAAACAGAGAAACAGGACTTACGCATCCAAACAAGAAACCGGGTTGATTCTAATTATTATTGTTGGAACACGAAATTTTGTATCATAAATCGGTTTCTGCGTAAGTCCTAAGATCGTGTACGGATAATCAGCGATAAAAAAGTTTTTGTTTTTAGTAGAGCTTGAGCAATAATTATAGATAGGGTTGAAGCCCTACTACGAACTTTAATTATAACTATTTAACCCGACATGATATAATAAAGTGAAACAACAAAATTTATGATTCACATTCCCCCTAGAAGTTTTTTGACTTTATTATCGAAAAACAGCACTCTAAATGAATAGAAATAAACTTAGAAAAACGATATTATTTTTAGGAGTATTGTTTTCATTAGTAGGGATGCAGAACATGACCCCAGTTCTGTCCCAAGATTTACAATTGACACCTATATTTGAAGATGTCAACCTGTATCCAAAATCTCCTCAAAACCGAATGATTATTAGAGGGTTAAGTGGAGGACCTATATCTGCGAAAGAAACAACAGGTAGAGAAAACACTGTAACAGGACCATGTGTAGGTTTTATTGATAAAAAACCAGATCATAGATTAATTTTAAATGGCTTTTTTGAATCTCTGAAACTTGAGGTTAAAAGTAGTGAAGATACAACTTTAGTAATTAGAGGTCCTGGAGGTAGTTGGTGTAATGATGACTTTGAAGGAAAAAATCCAGGAATTACAGGTCAATGGTTTTCAGGTACTTATGAAATTTGGATAGGTTCTTACCAAAGAAATAAATATTATCCCTATGTAATTAAAATTTCTCCAGAATAAAAAACTCATATAAATAAAATATTGGGTGTTGCTGAAACCTTGGGATGAATCTTTGTATAAAAGGTAAATCCCATCTTTTACTTCCTATTTATCTATCTAAAACTATAATTCCACAACGTAAATATGCAACCTCTCCTACACTCCCCACACCCCCCACGTCAATTCATCCCGCAAATATGCAACGCCAAATATTGTTGTAGGGATGTTCCATAAAACATCCCTACTCTGCTATCTATTCCCTGTTCCCTAATCTATGGAGATTTTGTTGCAGATGGCATAGGATAATGAGAATTTTTTACGATTGGTTGGGTTGCGAGTGGTATGGGATCGGGATTTGCGATGGTCGGTTGTAATTGTGGTGCGGGTGTTACAAGATCGTGATTTTTCACTATTGGTTGTGGTGCAGGTGGAACAGGATGGAGATTTTTGATCGTAGGTTGTGGTCGCACTACGATCTGATTAACTGGTGCAGGTGCAACAGGTTGAGGCTGGACATTTGTTAACATCGGTTGGGGTCGCGGTCTCATCGGATTTACCGATGTAGGTGCCACAGGTTGAAGTCGAACATTTGTTAACATTGGTTGGGGTCGCGGTCTCATCGGATTTACCGATGTAGGTGCCACAGGTTGAAGTCGAACATTTGTTAACATTGGTTGGGGTCGCGGTCTCATCGGATTTACCGATGTAGCTAGCTGGGGGTTGTTAACTTGTTCAATTCCGAATTGATTATTATTAGTCTTAGTAGTTTTCCATTGATATTGATTAGGAAAATTTTCTCCTTGATGTTTGCTTGGAACAACATTGAAAGAATTTTTCAACCGGGAATTTTGAGAAGTATTAATCTCTTGACTTTGGGGGAGAGTAAAATAATTGCTATGCTTTAACTCATAGTTATTTTTATTGACATTATCACCTTGTTGTGATATGTTTTGAGTAGACACTTGAAGTGTATTTACTGAGGATAAATTATCTCTGTTGTGACTGATAGCAAAACTTACTCTCGGCTGAACTAATGTACCAATGGTATATGTTGTAGCAATTAGAGGAACTGCTCCTAGTAAAGCCTTGAATTTGGGAAGGACTGATTTTAAGAAAATTCTCATACTACCTATAAACCTTCTACTAATGGGTAAAGGTGATTAGACTTAAAGCTATTGGTATTTAGTATAACATCTTAATTTATAGCAACAACTTAATGTTAAAATGAATTTTTGTAATTCTCTAGCTGAATGATGTCTATCAGCATTATCAATTCTAAGTTAGTTAATTAGTTAAAATTTACTCACTTAGAATTGAACCAAAAATCATACTCATATAGATTCTATGTTTGCTTTAATGAATACTTGTATCTGGGTGTTGGATCAAACAGGATGCTTTCTAGAAAGTATTCCCGTAGATGGGGAAGTATCATTTTCAGAGGATAACCCCGTGAAAGTTCAGATCCATCAAGTTCTTGAAAATATTCAGAAAAATATTTTGAGTAATCATATTAAAACTTGTTTAAAAACAAAGGGTCAAGTAGAAATTGAACATAAATGTCAAATAGGAGAAGAACAGGTGAAACTCAACGCCAGTATCTATCCAGTTAATCAAGAAAAAGTTATATTAATTCCCCATGATATTCAAGTTATTAATTCCAATAATAAATCACAAGAATCCCATTCATTAGATATCTCCGAAGCAAACGAGCGATTACAAACACTTTTAGAAGCAATGCCAGGATTAGTGTCTTGGATTAGTTCAGATTTCCATTATTTAGGAGTTAATAGACATTTAGCTAAAATATTCAACATGGCTCCTGAAGAGTTTATTGGTAAACATATCGGCTTTTTGAATGGAGATGATGCAGAATTTACCAAATTTGTTCACAATTTTTTTGCCAGTAATACCACAGTTACTGTGAATGAAATGAGTTCACCTGTAGGTCAATATCTCATAGTTGCTCAAAAATATAACCAGGGCCAAGCAGCGTGTACTGTCGGAATTGATATTACTGAACTGCGACAAACAGAAACTGCCCTAGCATTGACAGGTAAAGCGGTAGAAAGTAGCAGTGAAGCAATTAGTATGACTGATGCTTATGGCAATCACATCTTTCAAAATCCAGCATTTACTCAACTTTTTGATTATAGAAATGTAGCTGAACTAAATGCTATTGGTGGGTTACTAAGTTTGATAATAGATACAAAAGTAGCCCAAGAAATATCTGAGAGTATGATGAGTGGAAGTTCATGGAATGGAGAAGTTAGCTGTCGGAGTCGTAGAGGCCAAATCATCCAGATTTTGATGCGGATAGATGTCATCAAAGATACATCAGATAAAATTACTGGGTTTGTTGCTGTCAGCACAGATATTACAGAACGTAACCAAGCAGAGAAACTACTACGTGAAAATGAAAAAAGATTCCGATCGCTAATCGAAAATAGCACAGATATTATCCAGATTCTAGACAGTAATAGTATTTTTACATATATTAGCCCCTCCCAAGAACGAATTTTAGGTTACACTTCAGAAGAATTAATTGGCAAATCTGTATTAGAGTTCATTCACCCCAACGATAGTTGGTGGATGGAACAAGTAATAGAGGGAGTGAAACAATATCCGAAAACACGCCGAGGGTTAGATGAATATCAAGTCCGCCATAAAAATGGTAGTTGGTGTGTATTTGAAGCTGTAGTAATGAATTTACTTGATGATGAATCAGTTCAAGGAATTGTAATTAACTGTCACGATATAACAGAAAAAAAATCTGTAGAGGAGAAACTGCTACGTCAATCTTTGTATGATAGCCTCACAGACTTGCCAAATAGAGCTTTATTAATGGATAGACTACAGCAAGCATTAGCACACACACACACAAATCATTCTGATTTGTTTGCTGTACTTACAATTAATTTAGATCGATTTAAGATCGTTAATGAAAGTCACGGTCATTCCATGGGAGACAAGCTATTAATTGAAATTGCTCAACGAATCAAAACTTGTTTACGATCGAGAGATACGATAGCACGAATAGGGAGTGATGAGTTTGTTATTCTCTTGAAGAAAGTTCACGATCGACAAGATGCCATTGGTTTAGTAAATCTGATACAAACAGCGATCGCTCAACCTCTAGAATTAGATGGTCATAAACTCTTTATTACTGCTAGTATCGGTATTGCCATAAGTTCCCATAATTATAAATGGGCAGGGGATATACTGCGAGATGCTAATATTGCTATGGATCAAGCTAAAGCGCGAAACCAAGGAAGTTATATGGTATTCACCAGTTCCATGCACAGCTACGTTACAGAAATGATGCAGTTAGAGCGTGACCTACGTCAAGCGGTGGAGATGCTAGAAGAATTTGTTTGTCCTACTTCCAACACTTTTTTACTCAACTATCAACCAATTATCTCTCTATGTACAGGGAACTTAGTAGGGTTTGAAGCTTTAGCGCGGTGGCACGATCGTGAACGTGGTATGATTCCTCCGGTAAAGTTTATTCCTATTGCAGAAGAAACAGGTTTGATTATTCCTCTCGGTCAGTGGGTATTTTGGGAAGCTTGTCGTCAACTGCAAGAATGGCAGACAATTTATTCTCAAACTCACCTTACTATAGCTGTCAATATCTCTGGGAAACAGTTTTCCCAATCTAACTTAATTTTACAAATTCAACGTATTTTGCAAAAGACAGGTATCGATCCTCAAGGATTAAAAATAGAAATTACAGAAAGTGTTGTTATGGATAATGCTGAGTCTGCTAGTAAAGTTTTATCTCACCTACGGGAGTTGGGAATGCAGTTAAGTGTTGATGATTTTGGTACAGGATATTCATCTCTAAGTTATTTGCATCGTTTCCCTATTAATACTCTGAAAATTGATAAATCTTTTGTGACAAATATGGGAGTTAATGGGGAAAATAGTGAGATTGTAAGAGCTATTGTTACATTAGCTCATAGTCTAGGATTGGATGTGGTAGCAGAGGGGATAGAAACAGAGGAACAGTTGGCTCAACTGAGATATTTAGGATGTGAATATGGTCAAGGATATTTGTTTTCTAAACCTGTAAATGTGACAGAAGCAACAGCATTATTGGGTCATAATTTTTATTCTTAATTGGAAAAGAGCTTGATATTAGTTTTCCGGTAGATGAACTAAACACTCAAAAGTATAACTATTATAGGGGAGTGCCATGGAATGTCCCTACTGTGGTTGAGTAAAATAATATCTTATTTTAGTATTTAAGGCTGCTTATATAGGTTAGTTTACTAAGTTTTGAGTATGGCAAATTAATGCAAATTTTCCGTTTATCGTTTGATCGTTGATATTGAATATTGATATTTAGTACATACTATACCAATTAAAAAAAATAATTTCATGAATAAAAATGGTGATTGAAAGACTTTACATGATATCATTTCTCGTAGCATCGGAGCATGTATAAAATCAAGGTCAAAATGGGCAAAATACCTTCTGCCTTCCTTTCACCAAAATATAACTATTCAAGCGGAGATGAGATGAGATGTATCTTTCGACTAAAAAGAGAAAATATGCCCTCATAAATAGTATTTAAGCTATTCATTCTGACTTCTGACTCCTGACTGGTAATAAATAGCCTAACTATTTGTAACAAACATTTATCAATTTGTGATAAGATATCTTTGCTATTTACCTATAATAGTTAAAAAACATTAGTCTTACTTACTTATTAATTAATAACTGAAGTCTTGAGGAAGGTCTTGCATTATTTTTGGGAATTGGTATAACATCAAACCAAATATATAGCAATCCTATTTTATTTGTATATAAAAATCTTACCGCTTTTAGGGAACACTTAACTGGTGATAGTTTCGGTTTTTTTATCTACTTTTTGATTACCCGCAACCTATGCACGAATTGCTATATAAAAACCGGGTTGATAAATCAGCATTGTAGGAGTATCAATAGTCAAACCATAAACCAGATTTTTTGGAGTTTGACTAGATAACTATTGTAATAAGCGATCGCCAGACTCTACATCAAACCAATGAATTTGTTTAGGAGGTAATTCTATAGTTACTAACTCATCCCAAGTTTGCTTATAAGGAACTAAAGCCTTGATATTTTGCTCTGAATTTTCTACCTGTAAAATCAATAATTTTTCCTTACCTAAATCTTCTACTAATACTACTTTCCCTTTAATAGTAGTTCCAAAATTTTCAGCGGCAGAAAAACGGATATCTTCCGGGCGAATACCCATAATAATTTGTTTTTTTCTTGCCGAAAAATCTGGCAAATAAATTTTAAAATCCCCCAAAATAGCATAATTTTCTTCACATTTAAGAGTCAGTAAATTCATTTGCGGACTACCAACAAAACCAGCAACAAACTTATTTGCCGGACAACTATAAATTTGATGAGGAGCATCAAGTTGTTGTAAATAACCATCAGATAAAATTGCTACTTTAGTTGATAAAGTCATTGCTTCTGTTTGGTCGTGAGTAACATAAACTACGGGTTTTTGTTGAGCATTAAATAACTGTTTTAATTCCGCGCGTACCTGTTCCCGCAATAACGCATCTAAATTACTCAGGGGTTCATCTAACAAAAATACCTCCGGGTTTCGTACCAATGAACGAGCTAATGCCACCCTTTGTCTTTGTCCTCCAGACATTTCCTTGGGTTTGCGAGCTAGTAAGTTGTCTAAATCTAGTTTTTGGGCGACATCATTGACTCGTCGCTGAATTTCATCTGGAGGTATTTTGCGGAGTTTCAGGGAAGCAGAAATATTTTCAAACACCGTCATGTGGGGATAGAGAGCATAACTTTGAAACACCATGGCAATATTTCGATCGCCTGGTGCTACATTTGTGACATCGCGATCGCCAATTATTACTCTACCTTGAGTGGGTGTTTCTAAACCTGCAATGAGTCGTAGTAGGGTTGATTTTCCGCATCCAGAAGGTCCTAATAAGGTTAAAAATTCTCCATCTTCAACTTCAATATTTATGTCTTTAACAGGAATAACATTAGGAGTAAATTGTTTTCTAAGATTTTTTAATTGCAGTTTTGCCATAATTTGAAATTGTTTCTTTCTTGTTGTTGGCTAAGGTTAATTTTAGGATAGTTTTGCTAGGGTAATGGTAGATGGGGATAAACAATGCTGTTTCATGGGAGTATTATGTTCCCACTATTCCATTGAACAACATAATTACAATAGACTAGCATTACAATGCACCAACACCAATTTTAGATTTGAGTCAATGAAGACCTCTCCCCCAACCCCTCTCCTACAAGGAGAGGGGAGCTTCTCCCCCTTCCCTTGCAGGGAAGGGGGTCGGGGGGTTAGGTTTTACTGACAATTTTAGTCTATACGAGCTACTACCTTAATCATAAAGTATTCAACCGGAACATTCTGAATTTTTACTTCTATATTTTTGTGTATCCTTTCAGTTATATTGAATTCAAGTTTATTTCTCTAACTTTAGTTAAAAACAACTCTTAAATAATGATTCCAACAAATTTGTTGATTTTAGGTCTAGGTGGTCTATGTTCGGGTATTCTAGCTGGATTTTTAGGAATTGGGGGTGGTACAGTTATGGTACCGCTATTAGTAGCTTTGGGATATCAACCGATACAAGCAGTTGCAACTAGCGCTTTAGCTATTACAATTACAGCGAGTTCCGGTACTCTACAAAATTGGCGTATGGGTTACATTAAACCTCAAAAAGTTCTTTTATTGGCATTGCCAGCATTATTTGCTGCTCAAGTTGGGGTTTATTTAGCGGAACAATTTTCCTCTACTTTGTTATTGTTGGGTTTTGGTTTATTAATGTTGATTAATATTTATTTGTTCGAGTTACGGAAGCGTGTTATTGCTAAACAAAAGAATGCTGAAAATAATAGTGAAAAACAGCAATGGGGAAATCCTACTATTGCTAGAATTATTACCGGTGGAACTGGAGGGTTATTAGCTGGTTTATTTGGGGTTGGTGGTGGGGTAATTATGGTACCTCTGCAAATTCTTTTACTGGGNAAGCGCAAACGCTTGCCTCCAATCTCCCAAGAGAGAAGAAATAATATTTCCTGATCTTCAATTGGTGTAACGGTTAAAACCTTCTTGTAATTATCAAGTTCGCCATTATCAATTATCAATTAATGAACTTTAGCTACTTACCATTACATTTCAGCAACGCCCAATGTTTTGTCTTGGTATTTTTTCATGGTGGTGAATTTCATTTCTACATTAATGTTTTCTTGTTCTCAGATGGCATTTTTGTAAGAAAAATTACTTTCTATCACCCAAGCTTCAAATGTTTTTTCAGTCAACCAATTCCAAATATGTCCATATATAATTGCAAGTTGACTCAGAAATTCAGAAGTTGAAAATATCGTTAAATGAAAAGCATCTGCATCAGTTAGTGAAACAAAGGTAGAGTTCATTCGCAATTTTGCTTTCAATATATCTTCCAAAATCTCAATTTCTAAAATTTCCCAGCAATCTTCCTTGACTCCACCATTAAGCTAAGGTGATGATATTTTCAAAAAATCTTTTGGTGTCAAGTGCTTCTATAACATATCAATGTTCTCAAATTAATCAGTATTATAATATTTTCGATGAGGGTATAGTCAGTTTTTTAGTTATGATTAACTACACTATCTACTATATAAACCATTTAGGAACTTCTTACCTAATGATCGGCCTTACAGTTTCTTGGTTTAATCATTATTGGCATAATATAGTTCTCACTCAGCCATTACCCAGCTCGAAATTGCTTAATATACTAGCTACTTCAGCTTGAAAAAGATACCAAATAGTTTTTATCTACTACTTTCATCTACACTGTCTTTCTCCAAATCACTTATTAGTCAGTTAAACTTTGAATTTAAATATTTTAAACTTAAATATATAGAGGGGAAAAATTAATATGGATAAAAAAGATATTCGTAGTAGAGCAGCCAAAAAATTTATGGATAACTTTGAGACACAACTTAATCTAGCTCTTCAAGAAACTCAAATTGAAGAGAATAATTCAGAACTTGCAAATACCAACAAAAAATCAAAAGAACATCAGTCAGATAAACAATGTAATTTATCAGAGTTAGAAGAAGCGATCGCTGACATAGATAAATATATTCAGACAAAGAAAGAACATTCACCATAATTTCCCTCTGAATAAAAAATTAGGGGTTGCTGAAACACGGTATGATTTGATAATGTAGGATTGTTTGAACTACTTGTTAATATTAACTGTTCCCTATTATACCATTTCTCGAAAATAATGCTATATCCGATCGGGTGTGGCAGTGTGGTCTGTGTGGGGGTAGGGACGTTGCACAGGCAAAAATGCGTTTCATGTCGCGCAGCGTTTCGGCTGTCGCCGACTTGAATTGCGGAGCTTTGCGTCAGCTAAACGTCCCTACAAAATAAGAATAATAAACACTAACTAGGCTATTATTAGCAAAAAAGTGATTTAATCAGAGTGTTAATTACTTAATAATTGAAGTGCGACTTAAGTATAGCAATACTTTTGGGAATTGGTATTACCTATAAACTTACTTTTATACCTTAATTGAGCAATGCCAAAAATTAAAACAGTTCTAAAATAATCAGGATATCAAAACTATGGTGGTGGTGCATAGTAATGGTAAAGGAAGCACTGGGAGTCTGGGAGTCTGGAGAGATGGAGAGATGGGGAGATGGGGAGATGGGGAGATGGGGGATGGGGAGTGTCGGATAAATTAAAAAATATATATCCTCACCATTACCATGCAGGACTACCAAAACTATTTCTAGCTGAGGTGTTCTCTGATTCTTACTAATCCCTATTTATTTTTCCCTACTATGTATCATTAGCAAATTGATATTTTCCCGACGTTAAACTTATGCGACAAAGTAGGATTCCCAAACCTTACGTTAGCTTCTGCGTAGCATGACCTAGGAAAGCTCAACTGAAGGAGGTTGGGTTTGATATTTCTCGCGCACCTGCTTCCCTTGCCGAACCCTCTGTCGGTCTTACCTTCGCTCCACAGTACGTCGCCAATCCGACTGCCACCCTACCCCTCCCCCAGATATGCATATCCTAAAACCTTATTCCATCTAAAAAATAGGACTAAACTGGTAAAAACCAATTAACCCAATCAGTTTTCCCATCCCCCTAATGAACCTCTTTCCCAGGGGGAGATAAAGACCCACACTCTTCAAGGAACATTGAGATAAATATATAGTGCACTGCTTTTGATTAAGATTGACGTTGACGCTGAACCTCATACAAAATTATAGCTGTACTTATCGCAACATTCAAAGATTCTACACCGTTGCTCAAAGGAATCTTAACAGAATAATCAGCCAAATCAATTAAATCTTTTGAAATACCAGAACCTTCATTTCCCAAAACTATTACTGTAGGTTTTCGTAAATCTATCTCCCAATAGTTGATAGTTGAGTTCGGAACTGTCGCTAAAACTTGCAGACCTTGACTTTGTAATTGTAATACTTCAGTCTTTAGGTCTTTAGATATTACCTTATGTAAATTAAACCATTCCCCGGCTGATGCCCGAACTACTTTAGGATGATACAAGTCTACACTATCTCTACTCACAAATAAGCCATCTATATTTGTTGCTGTAGCTGTCCTGATTATAGTTCCCAAATTACCAGGGTCTTGTATTTTTTCTAAAGCAATTCCCAAGGTCTTAATCTTCAGAAAATTTGTTTGGCTCTGTGGTGCTATAGCCACTACTCCATCAGGATTAATTGTAGTAGCAAGAGATTGAATAACCCTAGCACTTACCAATTCTATCCTTTGAGCTTTTTGGGATACTAATTCACACAAAGATTTATGTTTTTCTTGCCATTCAGGTGTATAACAGACAGTTGTAAGAGGATAATCTCTTCTGCAAGCTTCTTCTAACAGATGAGTTCCTTCAACTAGAAATAATTGTTGTTCCCGCCTCCCTTTTGATTGGTGAAGTTGGCGGATTTGCTTTATCAAAGGATTTTGCAAACTGGTCAGCACTGTTAATATTTGATTGCCTATTTAGGGTCTGCTGAAAAAGTATTAGGTGTGAGGTTAGGAAAGAGCGACAGGGCGAGAGGAAACATTTTTATCATTCTGCTAACTCCATTTAGTTACTTGTTTATCTTCTAAAAATTAATCTAGTGCGTAATAGTACAAGAACTCCTAAATTGAAGTGAGCAGGCTTTAATAATACTCACTTATCTTGGTAGCTAATGATTTTAATTTTATTCAGCAAGCCCTTTTTAGCATTTCCATTTAACAATTAGGTAGTGGTGTACAAGTAGTGATTTTTGCAGTTAGGTTCCTGAGAGTGAAAGGGGTTTACTTATAAATATCACTACATCTACAGGACTACCAACAATTAAAATTAATCTCAGACAAAGGCTAGAAGGAAAAAATGTTTCAAACAAATTAGAAAAAAAAGTTTGAGAAGAGGATTTTGTATTATCCAGTTTTCCCTGATGTTTTGTTATATATTCCTTTTTTCTAGCCATTCAGTTTTTACAACTCATTTAGGTTTGAAGTACCTCAACTAAACTTTGTTTAGGTATTTCTTTTTGTCTTTTTAGGTTTATCTGTGTAGCTACACACTTATTCAAACCTATAGTCTAAAGATACAATGCGGAACCCGGGACTTGAACCCGGAAGTTCTTGCGAACACTAGAACCTGAATCTAGCGCGTCTACCAATTCCGCCAGTTCCGCTAAGTGACAATTCTTTATTATTACTTATCCATTCAAATTTGTCAATTAAGATGCTTGTATTATAAATAAAACTGATTTTATTATAGATTATATTTGTAATTTGAAATTTGTTAAATTGTTATATAACTTAATAAAATGAAGCTTATTGAGAATATTATCATTTATTTTTACCTATTTACGTTATTTGAAAGATTTGGTACAATAGTGAACATTAATGTAAAATCTTGCAGAGCATTCTAACTTTCTTTAAATTAGACATCTATAAATCCATTGATACCGTTAACTTAAACTACATAATAGCTATTTCAAAACTTATAAATAGTTTTTTTAGTTAATGAAGCTTAACACTTTTCTGAACGGTATTTGACAAAATAAATCTTTGATGATACTCAAGATAGAAGAATTGATTGAGTTTTTGTGTAGTGGTTTGTTAGAGAACAAATTTTACTTGGATAGAGGGCAATTAAACTAGTTGGTGGAACTTTACAGTAGATTTCGGACTGATGTACAAGGCGTGAGGCGTCAAAAGTAAAACTCTTGTGGTGCAGGTATCTTGCCAGGTAAATTTTTACCTCATAACAGAGGAAAGTGCTGTAATATTTTTGAAAAAGAAAATGGCTGAAAATTATAGACAGAATATTGGAAATACATCAACTAGCTAAATAGATCAAAATCCAGAGAGTATTTTAGAAATATTGACTGTTAATTTGAGCAGCCAAGTATTTAATTTGAAATTTGGTATAGCTGAAAATATCAGCTTATGTTCTTTTGTGTGAATCGTTGAAGATTCCTTTTCCCAAAAAATTGGATAGTTTTTTTGATTTATAGGTATAGTAAACGTTCTACATAAATATAGTCGTATATAGTCAAATATTTTCGTTGATTTGTACTAAGGAGTCGTGTCAGAAAAACCTGAACAGTTTTTCTGATGGAAGCTATATTTCACAATCTATTTCAGATAAAATTTGTAGAACTTATTTTTACATGATTCCTAACCAGATACTAAATATTTGGCAAAATCAAATAACTATATCATAAAGTTTAATTTTACCATTAAACATTAAACTAGCTGAGAATTAAAAACTAAATAATAAAATTATTGGAGCCTTTAGTAATTTTAACTACTTGATTTATCAGATTAGTTGACAGAAATATTATTCATAAAAATCATCAGTTTTCTACTGAAATTGACCGACTGTGTTTCTTGTCTAAAAATCTTGATAAATATGCTAATTATTTAGTTAGTCAGTCTTTTATATTTGAGAATATTTATCGTCACTATACTGAGTTTTTATTGCTTAGATCGGGAAATACTTCTCGGACAGCAGGATGAACCAAAACATGGTCTTTAACATTCAATCCCTTAGCCAATCCCGGATTCATTTCTAAAGCTTTACTACCATAGTTGGCTAACTGCAATACATAAGGCAAAGTGCTATTATTTAAAGCTTGAGTAGCTGTCCAGGGAACTGCTCCTGGCATATTAGGTACTCCATAATGTACAACACCTAATTCCACATAAGTAGGATTTGTATGAGAAGTAGGATGTAGAGTTTCCACACAACCACCTTGATCCACAGCCACATCAATAATTACAGAGCCAGAACGCATCTGCTCCACCAAAGTTTTAGGAACTAACACTGGAGAACGACGACCAGGAACTAAAACTGCCCCTACAAGTAAATCACAATCTTCTACTGCTGCTTCTATTACAGAAGAACTACTGTATAGTAACTCTACCCTTGAACCAAATAGACTCTCTAAATAAGCCAACCTTTCCAAATTAATATCCAAAATCTGGACTCTTGCACCAAAACCAACAGCAATTTTAGCTGCCTCTGTACCAACTACCCCTCCTCCCAGAATTACAACCTTCCCAGGGATAACACCAGGAACTCCACCCAATAGAACACCTCTACCACCTTGTTGCCTTTCCAAAAATCTTGCCCCAAACTGCACAGACAAACGTCCAGCTATTATGCTCATAGGAGTTAACAAAGGTAGCCTTTGGTCAGCTAGCTCTACCGTTTCATAGGCGATCGCCATCACACCACTTTCAATCAACCGTTCAGTTAACTTCCGATCCGCAGCCAAATGTAAATAAGTAAATAGTAGTTGTCCTGATTTGAGAAACTGATACTCTGATGATAAAGGTTCCTTGACCTTGACTATCATTTCACAATTCCAAACCTCTTTAGTATCTGATAAGATATGTCCGCCTGCTTGAAGATAATCACTATCACTAAAACCTGCACCTAAACCAGCTTCTGTCTCTATAAACACCTGGTTACCTGCTTCAGTACAGACCCTAACACTTGCAGGAGTTAGTCCTACACGGAACTCTTGATCCTTAATTTCCTTTGGAATACCTATTTTCATCCACCATCTCCATTTCTGTACCAGGGAACTATATTTTTTACCACTTTACTCTAACTCAAAATCAATTAAGATATATGGCATATATAAACCATTTAGTATCAATACCCTTGATGACAATTTTGAGGTACTGAGTCAGGAGTGGGAATTAGGCAATAGGGGATAAAGGTGGAAAATATTCCCATACTCCTCCAACATGAATACCCATATCTTCTCACTATCTTTTTGGTATTACTCCCTTCCTCACAGAAGATTACCTAACAAAATTTGACTGCAAGTATATGCTCCAATGATCTACTAATTATAATTTTGTGCCAGGAAGGGAGTAACGCCTAGGATTAAATTTTTGAAGTACGGAGTCCCCTCTGGGAAAAAGCAATAATTGAAAAATTCTCTAATACAGCCCATCTCTCCATTTCCCAGCCTCCTCCTCTATTTTTGAATAGAACCCATTTGGGTTCTATAGATGGTAGTATTTAAACTAGGAATTACGCACCAGACCATGTATGTAGTGTTAAAAACTATAGCGCTACAGTTTTTATCCTCTATATATAGTACCCCTGCGTAAGTCCTGTAAACTTAAATCCCTGCAATTTTTCCGGAGCTATCTAAATTTTCTTGGCAACTTAGATTAAGAAAAAGAATTTGTCAACCCCTAGACATTTGCTTACTTTCCAGTACAATCAAGAGCAAAAATTAAAATCAATAAATTAATTAGGTTATTGAGGGAGGATAGAGCCATCAATCAACAATTAGATTCAATAACAGAAACCGACAAGCAAAAGTTATCCCCTGTCAATCAGTCAATACTGAAAATTTGGGGTCCTTCTCGTTTACAAGGAAAAATTAATATTAGTGGTGCTAAAAATTCAGCACTCCCTGCAATGGCAGCAACACTACTTTCCTCAGGGGTTTGTCGTTTACGTCAGATTCCATGTCTAGCAGATATTAACACAATGGGAAAAGTTTTATCTGCTCTGGGAGCAAAAATTAAACAGAATGGTAATACTTTAGATATAGATGCGAGGGATTTAGATAATCCTGAAGCTCCTTATGAATTAGTTAGACAGTTGCGTGCCAGCTTTTTTGCTATAGGTCCTATTTTGGCTAGATTGGGAGTTGCTCGTGTCCCCCTACCAGGAGGATGTGCTATTGGTGCTAGACCTGTCGATCTTCATGTTAGAGGTTTACAAGCTCTAGGAGCAGAAGTTCATATTGAACATGGTATGGTTAACGCTTATATCAGTGGTAGTAAAAAAAGGTTACAAGGGGCAAAAATTTATCTTGACTATCCCAGTGTTGGGGCGACTGAAACTTTAATGATGGCATCTACCTTGGCTGAAGGAGAAACAATCATTGAAAATGCAGCTCAAGAACCAGAAGTAGAAGACTTGGCTAATCTATGTATAGCTATGGGGGCTAATATTTTTGGTGCAGGTACAAAGACTATAGTAATATCTGGAGTACCAAAGCTACATTCAGTAGATTATACTATTATACCCGATCGAATAGAAGCTGGGACATTTTTAATAGCTGGTGCGATTACAAATTCAGAAATAACTATTGCACCAGTAGTTCCCAAACATTTAAGTGCAGTTATTTCTAAACTCCAGTCAGTAGGACTAAAAATTATACAGGACAAATCTGATAGCTTGCGAATTTTACCTAGTGAAATATTGAAATCTACTGATATTGACACTCAACCATACCCTGGTTTTCCTACAGATCTGCAAGCTCCATTTATGGCTTTGCTAAGTGTCTGTTCTGGCAGTAGTTCTGTTACAGAAACGGTATTTGAGAATCGTATGCGTCATGTTTCAGAACTAAATAGAATGGGTGCTAATATTAGGGTAAAAGGAAATCATGCCATTGTCGAAGGAGTACCTAAATTATCTGCTGCTCCAGTAATTGGTACTGACCTAAGAGCTTCTGCTGCCTTGATTTTAGCAGCATTAGCAGCAGAAGGCGAAACGACATTTCAGGGTTTACAACACCTCGATCGAGGCTACGAACAACTAGAAATTAAATTGCAAAAGTTAGGAGCAAAATTGGAGAGAGTAGACCTAGTTAAAGAAAATGACATTTTCCCAGCTTCTATCTAATTAGTAAAAACTGAGACTCTTAGGCGTTTCGTTTGCTCAGTGGGAAATATTTACTCGGCACAATGGCGATTCATCTTTGTGTATCTCCTGAATCTATTCTTCCCCCATATATTACTCAGTCATATCACTCTTATGGTGTGATAAGTAAATGAGTTGAATATATTTTTACAGGTTATGGCAACTGTCAATATAATCCTAAGTGGAACGAAGCGCCAAAATAAAATATAGTCTAATAGTTAGGTTTTTATCTAACATGTTGCGAGAAGATCCCCACTTCCCTGTGGTGAATGCCTATAGAAATCTGTATTTGTCATAGATATTGATGATTTAAAAGAAGTAAATCTGGATCAAAAAGTTGAGATTGTTAATCAAGCTAAGGGNAAGACACTACATATAGTAGAAATTCTGGAAAAAAACTCCAACGTCTTAGTATATGTAGTGTTGAGAATTAATTGATTCTCTCAGTTCTCAGATAGAGAGGAGCGATCGCTATTTCCTTTCATTTAATATAGGTAAGTTGTTGACTATTTTGACTGTTTCTAAACTGACTCTGATTATCCTTTTTACTAAGTTTACTATGTAACGGAAATCTTCTGACCAGTTGTTGGGGTCGTTGATTATTCCACTGTTTTTATCTTTGGTAATTTTATATCTTTCTATTACCCATTCTAAGGCTGATTTTCCATTAACTATATATTGGTAAGTTTCTAAGGGAATTTGTGATAAGGTGAGTTTACTGTTATAGATGATGATAGTTTTATCTATGCCGTTTTTGTTTTTACCAAATGTCATTTTTTTGACTCGATAATCTTCTTCATCTAAGAATAAGTCTTCTTTAAATTCTTCTAATTCATAAGGTTCTATGGTTTCATAGTTTAAATGCCAATATGCTAATTCTTTTCCTGCCTTACTGAATTTCCAAAAGTCTTTGGTGTAGGGAATACGGGGTAACATTTTTTTGAGGTCTGCTGCAAATCTTTGTTTATATTCTGAGGACTGGAGAACTCCATAAATGTCATAAAAGATGTCTTCTTTGTTGATGGTTTTGTCTTGATATTTTTTCTGGAAGTCTTTTAAGATATAGTCGTTTTAATTAAGATTGAGACAAAAATTGAGTATAATAAAATCAAGTCAACTAGAAACTATTTTTAACCATGCCTTACAGTTTAGACTTAAGACAAAAAGTAATAAATTTTGTGGAAAATGGTGGTAGAATTACCGAAACAGCTCATATTTTTGGGGTAGGAATAGCTTCGATATATAGATGGTTATCTCGCCCAAAATTGGAAGCAACGAAGGTAAAACGTCGTCAAATAAAATTAGATTGGAAAGAATTGGAAAAAGATGTAAAACAAAATCCAGAAGCTAAATTAGCACAGAGAGCTAAAAAATTTGAAGTTAATCCTACGGCTATATTTTATGCCTTGAAAATCATGAAAATCACTCTTATTAAAAAACAACTTCGTGATAGAGAAAGAAATAGAGAAAAAAGAATAAAATATTATCAAAAATTACGAAAATAAATCAAATAATTGGGAAGCAAAAGTCTTGTGTTTATTGAAAAATCAGGATTTGAAGAGAATCAAGACTGTATTTATGCCTCGTCAAAAAAAGGGAGAAAAGTTGATGGTAAGCAAGAGGAAAAACGAGGGAAAAGAGAAAATTTAGTAGCTGGTCGAAGAAAAAAGGAAAAAGTATAAATTGCACCAATAATATTTAAAGGAAGCCTGAATGCAGTAGGATTTTAAAACTGGTTAAGTCAACATTTATTACCATCATTAAAAATTCCCAGTGTACCAACTATGGACAATCCATCAATTCATAGAAAAAACGTTATTAGAGAATTATTAGAAGCAGGGAGTCATCAATTACTATTTTTGCCAAAATACTCTCCTGATTTAAATGATATAGAGCATGATTTTAGTGCATTAAAGAGAGCTAGAATGTATTCTCCTATCAACACATCTGTTGATGAAATTATTTGTAATTATTGTGCTAAATAGTGTCTCATTCTTATTTAAAATAACTATAGTGTCGGGAATGTTTGATTTTTTGGTGTATTTTTCTGTGTTATTTGTTGCAAATAGTGAGCCTAAGTAGCTTTGTTTTTCGTAGGTATATAAAGGGAAGCATTGACTTGTATCGTGCATATGAAAATCAGGTATTAAATTGGTAATTAATGCTGAAAAGTCTTTACTTGCAGCTATTCCAGTAACACTAATCACCAAATTTTCTAAATTTTGATTAGGAAAAATTTTAGGCATTTGTCCTGGTCTTTCATTAAAAGTGCTGTTAAAATATACCCTTTGTCTACAAAAAGGACGATATATAAATAATGTAATAGAATTAGTTAAAAACTCATGTTTAATAAATTTACCAATGTCATTTTTCAGACTTGACGACCAGCTTATTTTTTTAGGATCATTATCAATATAAAGATTCTATTTTTTTCTCTCTATTTTTAGTATCAGTAATTAGGGCTTGCTGATTAATTATAAAAGTATTGAAATCTAAAGGTTTTGGCGTTTTAGAGTTGAAAAAAGTACCAGCTTTTCGCACTTATAAAGCTCATGCATGCTAGTATCTTAGGATGATTATGGCAGAAAAATTGAGAGACAATTCTTACTCCTACCTCTTCTAAATTCCCCGTTCCTCCAGTCTCGAGTCTCCTACAAAGAGCAAAAAGACTTTCCATAAGCAAACCCTAATTATTTTTACCTTTATATATTTTTTAAACCCTTCAACTTGTTGATTATAAAAATCAATCATTCTCGTCATATTATCAATGACTGATTGGTGAAAAAAATTATAAACCCAAGTATCACGATTTGTTTTGACTCCACTTGAATATACATCAAAAATAGTTTTACTTGTTTTATCTTGCTTGTCGCCTAAGGAAATAAAACTTTCAAAAATATCATTACGTTGATTAATCCAATCATAATTTTCATTCGGTATGATTTCTTCCCATTTGATAGTCGAGATATCGCCAAAGTTTTTAATGGTATTTAATTTATCTGCCCGACTTAAATAATCACCAATATCATAATAAAATAATTTTCTTTCCTACTTTTTATCTAGATTTTCGATTGACAAAGTAATAGCAATAGTAGCGCGACTACCCGAACTAAAAATTTTACCTCCTTCTTTTCTTGATAGTTCTCCAGAAGTTCTTTGATTACCTCTTAAATTAAAACAATAAATACTCGTAAATTCATCAACTAAACATTTTCTCAAACCATCCATCGCATTATTATCAATGAATGAACCATTACTGATAAAACAAACTATTCCTTGCTCTTTTATTCTATCACTTGCCCATCTAAAACCACGAATATAAGAATCATAAAGACTGTTTTTTAAAGTAGCTGTAGAATATTTAGCATAAGTATCAGCAATTCTTTCATCTAATTTTTCATATTTAATATTTTTATTCCCATCATTTTCACTTGTTTGACCAGCAGAATAAGGAGGATTACCAACAATAACAGTAATCTCCTTTTGCTTTTGTTTAATCCCCCGTTGATTATTTTCAGGAAAAATCTTTTCGATAATTTCCTTTAACTCAAAACCCTAATTTTCAAATATTTGAAAAGTATCAGTCAAAACAATTCCATTAAAACTTTGATAACCTCCTAAATCATTAGAAAATTTGTCATTGCGAGGGGATTTTTTATCGGTCAACTCTCCCGAGAAAAACGACTCTCCCCCCGAGGCAATCTCACCATGATTAGAAATTCCTTCAGCANTAAATTATCATGATCAGTATTAATATCTTGTTTCTTAGAAAATTTGTCATTGCGAGGGGATTTTTTATCGGTCAACTCTCCTGATACAAAGGACTCTCCCCCCGAAGCAATCTCACCATAATTAGAAATTCCTTCAGCTAAATTATCATGATCAGTATTAATATCTTGTTTCTTAGAAAATTTGTCATTGCGAGGGGATTTTTTATCGGTCAACTCTCCTGATACAAAGGACTCTCCCCCCGAAGCAATTTCACCATTATTAAAGATTGCTTCGGCTAAATTATTATTATCAATATTAGTTTTATCTTCTTGTTTATTTTGCCTCGAAATGACAGATTATGAAAAAGATTAACTTATAAAATGATAAGTTTCCTCAATATTAATCGCTGCAATATAATAAGCTAATAAAAAAATCTCATTCGCGTGTAATTCATAACCAAACTTCCGTGGTAAATATTCCTTTTTAATCACCCCACTTTGCAACAACCTCACAATAAAAGTACCCGTACCAGTAAACGGGTCTAAAATATGTACACCCTCATCACTTAACCCCAAACCAAACTCATTTTTAAAAGCAAAATCAGCACTTTTAATAATAAAATCAACCACCTCCACCGGAGTATAAACAATACCTAATCTTTCCGCCAACCGAGGAAAAGCAGTACGGAAAAATTTATCATATAACTCATTAATTATCCTCTGTTTACCCTCCGCATTATCAATACCACTAGCACGTTCTCTCACACTGTCATAAAACTTTTCCAAACCTCTAACTTCCTTCTCCAAAGATTCACCTTCCAACACATCCAACACGTCATATCATCATTTTTAGATTTTCTCTTATTTTTCCCAACCTTAGTATCAGAACCAACTGCAATACTATGAAAATTAATCTCACTTTCTGCCGTCCATTCCCTTAAAGTTTGAGAAAGTAAAGAAATAGAAGGAACCAAAAATAGAATCAGATTATTTGCTTTAGGAAACTGTTCGGCAATTTTCAAAGAAGTAAAAGTTTTACCAGTACCACAAGCCATAATTAACTTCCCTCTATCGGCAGTTTCAAAACCAGCCAGAACTTTTTCGATAGCTATTTCTTGATGTAGTCTGACTTGTTTTTTTAGGTTTAAGTTCTAAATTGTCAGGATTCTTAAAACTGAACTTATCCCAATCAATAGGACTATTTGCTAAATCATAAATTGTAGCCATAACAACAGGGATTTGTTGATTTATTAAAGCAGCTTCTGCATTTTTACTCCACTTATTAGTAGTAGAAATAATCATGCGTTTTTTAAATAAATTTGTTCCTGAAGCGGTAAAAAACGAATCTATATCTGACTTTTCTATAGTCTGGTCTGGAGAATAACATTTACATTGAATCGCCCAATAATCCCCAGTATTTCTTTCAACTGCCACCAAATCAATACCAGTATCAGGCATATTTCCCCGTTTAGGAAAATCCATCCATAACTAAACTTCGCTAAAATACTTTTTATAAGTAGGATCGGTTTTGAGGTAAGCTAACATTAATCTTTCAAAAATTTCCCCCAATTCACGAGCAGAACGGGAATTTTCTCTATTCCGATCTAATAATTTGAATATTGAGGACTTGAACTTGGAATTACTCATATCTACACCAGTGCAGCTTTTAATCCTAAAGCCTACTATTTTAATCTTCTTTCCTGGAGCAAAGCCAATGTTTAGCAAACTTTTTAAGATTTGCTATAAAATTGTTTGATAAACAAAAAATACAGATTAATCTCTAGTCCCAGTTTGAACAAAGAGGCATCTTTGCTGATAACTGATAACTAATTTATCTAACACCTACCTAATTTTTATATTCAATTTGACTTAAAAAAAATGCTGAATAATTACACTTTTATTTATTTACATGGATTTGCATCTAGCCCCAGGTCTAACAAAGCGATATATTTGCGCGATCGCTTCGCTGAAATTAATATTAAGCTCAATGTTGTTGACTTAAATCAAGATGATTTTTTTAACCTAACTCTTAGTAGACAAATACATCAAATTGAGTCAGAAATTAAAAATAAATCTACACCAATAATATTAATTGGTTCTAGTTTTGGTGGTTTAACATCTACTTTTTTAGCAGAAAGAAACCCAAAGATTAAAGCAATAATTTTACTTGCACCAGCCTTTAATTTTTTCTCCCATTTGCGAAAAAGTTTTGGAGAAGAAAAATTACAAAAATGGAGGGAAAGAGGAAATTACTGGATCTATCATTATGGAGAAAAAGGTTATTCGCTTTTGAGCTATGATTTTATAATAGATTTGATGAAATATCAGGATGAAAAATTACGGCGTGCCTTACCAACTTTAATTTTTCATGGTTTAAATGATGGTACAATTCCGATTCAAGCTAGCCGAAAATTTGCCGTTAAACGCCCTTGGGTAGAGTTAATAGAACTTGATAGTGACCATACTTTAAGAAATGTTATGCCAACAATTTGGGAAGAAATTAATCAATTTTTTCAGTAAGATTTTAGTCACATAAATAATTAAGATAAGCTTATAAATGTTCTCAGAATCAAAAAATATTAACTATTATAAAGAATATATCAGTAATGAACTAAGAAAGAACTATGCAAACTTTAGCTGTTGATATTGGTGGCAGTGGTATTAAAGTAATAGCCTTAAATGAATTAGGAGAAGCAACCACAGAACGTAGTCGTGTAGAAACACCAAACCCGGCAAAACCAGCACCAATATTAACAGAGATTGTATCTTTAGCAGCAAAACAAGGAGGATTCGACAGAGTATCCGTAGGTTTTCCTGGTGTAGTCATGGATGGTATTATTACAACAGCAGTCAATTTAGATCCTGAATGGATAGGACTAGATTTGGCAGCAGTGCTATCAGAAAGGTTAGGAAAACCTGTACGAGTTGCTAATGATGCTGATATTCAGGGATTAGGAACCATTGAAGGTAAAGGAGTAGAATTGGTACTAACCTTGGGTACTGGTTTTGGTTCAGCATTGTTTGTCGAAGGGAAATTAGTGCCGAATTTGGAAATGGGTCATCATCCATTTCGCAAAGGTGAAACTTATGAGGAACAATTAGGAAGAGCAGCATTAGATGACGTTGGTAAAAAAAAGTGGAATGAACGTTTAGAAAAAGCGATCGCTACTCTAGAACATCTATTTAATTGCGATTATATTTATCTAGGTGGAGGTAATACCAAAAAAATTACATTTGATTTACCACAAAATGTCAAAATAGTGCCAAATTTGAATGGTTTATTAGGTGGTATTGCTTTGTGGCGAGATTAAACTCAGAACAATTAATGGGGTAGGTAATGGATGCAATAGCAACCTCAATCTTGATGATTTAGCCTACCCCTACTCTATATATTCATAATTGCTCTTATCAACTAAAAAAGCTTTCAATCTAGGCTTATTAATTCTCTATTTATACCAAAATTAAAATTGAGATAATCATCACCTAAACATAAAGATTGATTTATCTTCACCCTTAATGCAGAGAATGGAGAGATTTATCAAGTTCCATTCTTTGTTTAGCTTGATTTAAAAAGTAACCGCTCATCATTGCAGAAGCTAGAAGTTGACCAAGGTTTTCTCGGTTAGTAGTTATTGCCGTAGAAAAATGTTCGGGTGGTAAATGTCCCAACATTCCTCTTAAATTTTGTTCCATAATTTGAGCTACTTCTGGATCTGGTTTAGAAAGTTGAGCAACAGTTTCTGGATTCATAGATTGAACATATTGCCATAGTAAATTACTACTATTTGATTGGTCGGCAAAATTTTCAGAAGAATTTCCGGGAAGATTATTCATAATATTTAGCTCGGATAAGTAGAGTGATTTAACATTAGTTATATATTAACAAGATATCTTCCAGTTACTCTAGTCAGTGCAACCGAACTTTCAGAGACGGACTTTTCTACAAAGTGTTAAAGGAAATTTCTAATTTTACTTTGTACTCAAGATATAAAAAAGTTGGTAGTCCTTTGATAATGGTGACTTATTGTAGAAGTAGAGAATAGGGAATAGCAAACAAGGCAAATTCGCTTTTTTTAAAAGAACAGTATTTTCTGAATCTACTTGATTTTTTCAAAAAGTCACTACTTGTGCAATACTACCAAAAAGTTAAGTATTAATTATTACTTGAATTTGGCAATTTTTGTTGTATTGATTTTGTTGATAATTTATATAATATGAAATCTAGAAAAATAGATTCGGTTATCCGTATAATTTTTAGCTTAATAGGATAAATATCAAACTTGAGGGAATAGCATAAAATAAATTATCCCAATTTTTGTACTCTATTTATGTACTCTATCCTGACTGTTTACTCCATACTCCCTTACTTTTTCAATTTCTTCCCTACTCTCTACTTCCTTATTTTCATAGCTAATGGGATAATTTTTTATTTGTAAGTACCTGAGAAAATTTAGATATTTTGAAATTCTTGCCAATCAAAAGTAATAGACTCAAATATACAGCAATTCACAAAAAGCGTGAGGTACAAAATTCTAGGTTTGGGGGAACAGGGAACAGTTATTTTGCACGACTACTTATCAGCTATAAACTCTCAAGCTTCATTAATTATTACTGGAAAGCTAGCCTCTGAAATTATTAAATTTACTTTCTTAATTCTGAAGTAGGCCATTTTTTTTATCTATAGCACTAAGGAAATACGTTACGATACCAAATCCGGTTTAAAAAGACCAGTTTTTAGTAAACGGCAAAAACCCTGTAGAGACCTTGTATGCAAGGTCTCTACAGGGCGAGATATAATACCATTTCTCAAAAACTTTTTTACATTTGATTGAGCAGGGGAGTAGGGGAGTAGGGGAGTAGGGGAGAAGTAAACATAATAATAATTAACATTAACTTGCTAATTATTAGCAAAAAAGTTATTATGCTTCTGTCAATTACTTAATAACTGAAGTATCTACCAAGTATAGCATTACTTTTGGGAATTGGTATAACAGGTGTATCTATACCAGATTTAGTATGACATTTATATGCTTAAACTTAGTCAGGGAGTACTTCTGACTTCTATAGCACTACGCATTGAGGTGAGAAAATTTCTAAATACTGTTTGCGGAGAATTTGGGCAGGAAAAACTCACTCAGAGATTACTTTTTACTTTTATAGGGGCGAATGGCCATTCAACTCTACTGACTTTTGACTTACGCGTAGCGCTGTAGACTGGGTATGTAGAGACGGAAAAAAATCCCATGAAAAAATCATCTAAAGCTAAAGGTCGCCTGGTTTGGAATCATTCAACCCATATCGACGGGTTAATCCCTATTTTAGAGAAACTCACCCAACATGAGGGTATTGAAACTGTTACTCCGGGAGTTATTAGTAGGTCTAGAAGTCATATTCCCCAGATGAAACTGAAAGTATCAGTACCTATTAGGGGTGGTTTTAAACTTATTGCTAGACAAGGAAAAACAGTACAAGAAGTATTTATGTTAACCAGTTTAGCTCAAGAAGATTTGGAAGAGGCGATCGCTCAAATCTTAGCTAAATAAATAGGACTTAGGTAGAGACACTATATATAGCGTTCAAAAACTATAACGTTATAGATACATAGTGTTTAAGACTCAGAAATGCGTAAGTTCTGATAAATATACTTCACTGTCCGATTTTTGCTAGATGTATTTGGAGAAGCTATTTTATTAAAGCCTACACTTTGCCACTATAAGTGTAGGCTCTTATATTTTTTCTGACAACTGCTACAGCTCATTAACATCATTATGAAAATCAGCAATTAAAACTCCATCATCAAACAGTTGACCTTTCTTTCCACCTGCATCTGGGCTACTGTGATTACAAACAATATCTAAGATTATTTTTATCCCTAAATTATGAACTGCTGCTACTAATTTATCAAAAACAGTCTCCTGATTTTTTACTAAAGAAAGCTCATCATCTTTATCTGCTAAACGAGGATTTAGGCGCTTAAAATCCTTCGCCCAGTAGCCATGAATTGGAGCCATTTAAAATAATTATTCCTCTATTTGTTCAAATAAAGGAGTCATCCAAATAGCAGTAACTCCCATTTTTTTGAGATAGTCAAGTTGATCAATTATTCCCTGTAAATCTCCACCCCAATACAAACCCCATTTTTCTTTATTTCGGTCGTATAATTGAGGGTTAGGACCGTCGTTATTAGTAGAGTCGCCATCAAAAAAACGGTCTACTATGATAAAGTAAATTGTTTCTTGGCGAAACTCAATCGAGCGAGTAAATAGAAATTCAAAATCACTATTAATATGAGATTTACTACTAGATTTGACATCTCCAGGGGTTGAAACACCCTGGATTCTGCGGTTAACCCACCGCTTAGGGGATAAATCCACATTTGCTTCAAGCCTGAAGGGCAGACTTCTAAGCTTCTCGGCATAGACTATTATCTAG
>NZ_JAAHGT010001299.1 GCF_010672385.1 Okeania sp. SIO2F4 | reverse complement strand
AATCCTTAATTATTGGAGTTAATAAGTATCGATTAATATTAACTCTTGAAATTGGGATGATATTTTTTCTACCCAGTTACAATAGATTGATTTTACTCAATAACTTTAACTAGATCTCCATCTTTGATGAAGCCGCCACCTGATACTACTACACTATCGCCTAATTTTAAACCTTCTTTGATTTCAATTTTGGCATTAGTTATATCGCTATTTTTACTCAAGATTTTTCCTACTTCCACAGGTACAGCTTTAACTTGATTATTATCTTGCAAAACATAAACAATAGATTTTCCATCTGCTTGAGGTAATACTGCTTTGGCTGGAATTTTTAATCTTTGATTTGTCGCCGTTGTAATTGTTGCTCGTAAAAACATTCCTGGTCGTAATAAATTACTTTTAGGTAGGTCTATTTTGACAGTTGCTTCGCGAGTTTCTTGATTAACTAATGGTGCTATTTCTCTGACTATTCCTGACATTTTGATCCGACTATCAGCATCTGATGTAATTTGAACTTTTGTACCTATTTTAACTTGTGGTAATTGAGTTTCTGGTACTTCTAATTGTAGTTCTAATTGATTGTTTTTAATAATTGAAAACAACATTTTACTACTAGAAGTCACATCTCCAACACGAGCTATCCGTTCCGCTATTATGCCATTTGCTGGTGCTTTGACTAAAGTCTGTGCTAGTTGAGTTTGTTTCTCTTCTACACGAGCTTCATCACTGCTAACATTTGCCATAGCGCTGTCAATATTTGATAATGCACTTTCAACTTCTGCTCTAGCACTACTTACATTAGCTTTGGCGCTATTAACTTTGGCTTGAGTACTCCGTAGTTGAGCCATTGCACTACTGAGACTCGCTTGTGCACTTTCTACTCTAGCTTTGGCACTTTTAACATTAGCTTCAGCAATATCAACTTTAGCTTTGGCGCTACTAATATTAGCTTCAGCAATATCAACTTTGGCTTTGGCGCTATCAATGTTAGCATCAGCAATTTCAACTTTGGCTTTAGCACTATTAATATTAGCTTCAGCAACTCGCACCCCTTCGGTTGCTGTTTTCACCGTAGTGCTACGAGTTTCTAATTCTTGAGAAGAAATAACACCCTCCGCTCTTAGGGTTTGATATCTCTCAAAATCTCTCATTGCTTGTTCTTTGTTGGCTTTAGCTTCTGCTAACTTTGCTTCAGTTTGAGCAACAGATGCTAGAGCATCATTACGACTTGCTTGGGTTTGTTTGAGAGCAGCAACAGCATCATTACGACTTGCTTGAGTTTGTTTAAGAGCAGCAACAGCATCATCTCGACTTGCTTGGGTTTGCTTTAAACCAGCTATCGCTTCATCTCTTCCTGCTTCAGCTTGAGCTATAGCAGCTTTGACACCATCGCGATCTGCAATTGCTTGTTCCCAAGCGGCAATTGCTTGCTCTACTCCTACTTTTGTTTTACTGTGAGCAGCTCTTCTTTGCTCTACTTGACTATTAGCAGATGCTACTTGAGATTTAGCCTGGGTAATTTGTGACTTCAAAACGGAGTCATCTAAAATTGCCATTACTTGAGCTTGAGTAACTTTTTCTCCTTCATCTACTAATACTTGTTGAATTTGTAACCCATTCGCTTGTGGTAACACTGGTAATAGATCGAAAGCAACAACGTTACCGGTAGCATCAAGGGTGCGTTCTACTGTTGCTAATTCTACAGTTGCTACTGTCACACTCATAGTTGGAGTCAAGTTAGTCTCGACTGGACTTTTAATGGTTTGTGTAGAAGTGGTATTAGCTTCCGTATTTTGCTTTGGTTTCGAAAGTAGCTGCATACTTATCACACTAGCAACTATACCAATGGCAATACCAACAATTAATCCTTGCCATCTCCCTCTCTT
>NZ_JAAHGT010001298.1 GCF_010672385.1 Okeania sp. SIO2F4 | reverse complement strand
CCAAATTCAAAAAGTAAGGCTACTCACCTTACCTCCTGACTACTGACTACTCTCCTAAGTAGCTCAAGTTTATGAAATTGGTATTACATAATAAGAGTTTGCCAGTTTTTTTTAGTTATAAAGCGACAAGTCTAATGTTTGGACTTTGGACAAAAACAAAATGGTTAGCGTAAATATTACGCTAACTAACTAGGAGAAATATCTCCCTGTCTCCAGTGAATTTAATCACTGAAAAATGGCAATAATTAAGAGTTGTCGCCGACTACTAAGAAACTTTTCGTTGTTTTTTGGATTTTTTTTGACTTTTGATGATAACTTGATGACGAGTTCGTGGTGTTGTTTGATATCCTTTAGTCCGTCCGGTAGAATAACCTCGACGTTTAGGAGATGTAGCCATTGTACCCAAAGTCGAAATTATTCTATAAAAGTCTCTTTGAACTAAACTGGGAGTAATTTTAACTGATTTCTTACTCTTCAAATACTGTTCCCAATGATGAGGTAAAACAACAGCTAAATTCCTTGCAACCCATAAATTAACATAGGCAATAAGTGTTAATTTGAACCAATTTTCTTCGTGTTTGACATCTGGAGTTGAATAAGCTGTCATTAACAATCTTTGTTTACCAAATCGGAACAGATGTTCCATGTCATAACGCTGCCGATAAGACTCATAGCAATCAATTAGACTTAACTCTTCACGTCGAGAACCAATAGCAATTAACCACATCGGTTTCCAAATCCGATTACCGACTTCATCAGTAATAGTAATTTGTAGTAAAGTAAAAGGATGACGATTCATTTTATAGTTGTGAGTTCCTTTCATTAACATCTGGTTCCAACCCGAAATTGTCACGCTTCTGTTGACGACCTTTTTTCGTAGTAAAAATAGATTGACTAACCCCAGTAGGTTCATGCCAAGTCTTCTGATCTTTGAGGTCAAATTTATCTCCGTACCAACGGGGATGTCCCGAGGTAATTTCCTGATTTTTTTCCCTGATAAATTGACGGTAAAAGACTCGATTACTTCTGATTCTGGTAAGAGTAATTAAGTTTTTTTGCTTGACTTGTTCGCCGATAAAATCTCTTTGACTATAGAGACTATCAGCTACTAAAACTGATAATTGATTTCCCGAAAAAGCTGCCGTTTCCCTGATTTTTTTAAGTTGTTTATTGCCAATATTAATTGCTGTTTCTTCTGATGGAACTCTTTCTCCTAATAAGGGAACAGCCCAAGGTACATTACCTGTTGCTATTCTCTCTGGTAAAGCACATAGAACTGAATAATAATGGCCAATGCTAATGGGTTTATTTCCTTTAATTGGATTGGGATAATGGATAAAAGTTTTGTCGGCTAATGTAGTTGAAAAAGGTCGTGGGTAAGGAGTTGTATCAATTAAATTAAAATTTCGGGAGCGTAAGGTAGGAATTGTTTCCGAGACAGCTTCTAATAAGCGATCAACTTGCTGTGAGTAATTATCCTCATTTTGCTGAGGTAAAAACTCTTGAATTCCATGATATAAACTGTTATAATCTCGTCTAAATAAAGGATTTTCAGATAATTCTACTACCGAGTTGGCCATTTGATTTGATGAGAGAGCATCTAGTAATTCTAAGATAGTTTCTTTTCTGGCATTAAGTCCATGATAGAGGTTTTCCCTCCAGGATAAGAACTCCTTGATTGACTGCCTATTTTCTTGATTTTTCATTGTTGTTAATAATACCTCTGAATGTTAGTGTATATTTTACGCTAACATTGACTTTTTTAATTATTCAGTCTCATGCCTAGTCAAACATCAGAGCAAACCACTCAATCAGCAGCCCTCAGAGAAAAACAAATTCAGAGTTTAATCCGTAAGCTCAAGCAGAAAATTCAGAAAATTGAACA
>NZ_JAAHGT010001297.1 GCF_010672385.1 Okeania sp. SIO2F4 | reverse complement strand
AATCCAGCTAGAATACCGGAACAAAGACCACCTAGACCTAAAATAAACAGGTTTGTTGGAATCATTATTAAGAGTTATTTTTAACTAAAGTTAGACACATAAACTTGAATTCAATATAACTGAAACGATACCCAAAAACGAATGGTATTACTAAATAAATATATGATATTACAGAAGTCAGTCGGACCGAGTCAGGAGTCAGCAGAAAATCATAGTGGTCAATAGGAATAAATAATTAGGTATTTATGCTTCATCTTTTCTTGATAATTTGACGAATGATAAAGGTCAATTAAGATGATTTATATAGTATAAATATTTGGCCAGTTAGGTATTTTTATACTAATTAGGATTTACGCACCAAACCTGGTTTATCAACGAAAGTGAGAGGGAAAAACAATAATCATATCAATACCGGTTTCTTGTTTGGGTGCGTAAGTCCTGCTAATTTTAATTTTATGGGTTGACTGGCGGAATGCCAGTTAATACAATCAGCAATGTAGACTAAGTTGATGAAGTTGGTATAACTACAATGAGTAATACATTTGAGCGACCCAAACCAGTTTTGATGATTCCTATCCGCCGTTGTGGCAGTCATGCTTTGCGCCTGCGGTTGAATTTTTCTCCCGAATTCTATTCTCCTTACCCTCTGCATCTGGTAGATTTTATGCCCCTTTTGGAGCTTTATGAGAATTTAGCTGATGACTCTACCTATTTTCAGTTGGTTATCGATTTAGTGGGTTTGCAAAATGCAACAATGGTTAAATGGGAGAATGTGGCGTTAGACCCAGTTGCTATTTTTGAGAGTATTAAAGATCGACCTCGTAGCTTACATACTGTTGCTTGGGAAATGTTGTTTCAAGCGGGGAAAAAGCATGGTGCAAAAGTGGTGATGGATAAGTCTCTGGATAATGTGTATTATGCTGAAGAGTTAATTGATCTGTTTGAGGATATGAAGTTTTTGAATGTTGTTCGCGATCCACGCGCTCAAATAAATAGTATTAATCGTGCTATTATCCATGATTTTGATACTTTATTAAATGCCATAACTTGGGTGAACGCTCACAATACTGCCATAGCTCTAGCTGACAAATATCCAGAGAGGGTTTTAACTATCCGATATGAGGATTTTTTGACTCATCAAGAAGCAGTTTTGCGGCAGATTTGTCAGTTTTTGGAGATTGAATTCTTAGACTCGATGCTTGATGTTTCCAAATCTACAGAAGCACAAGAAATTTCTGTTTTATCTGCTTTATGGTCAACTAATACTTCCCCACCAATACTTGCTAATATTGATAAATTTAAGCAAAATTTAACGGATAGTGAAATTGAAATAATCGAGACAGTAACAAAACCTATTATGGATTATTATGGCTACGAACCTATTACTAAAGCAGGAGCTCAAGTAACTGAGGAAATGTTAGAAGTAGCCCAAGAATTAAACTCTATAAAAAGGCCAAAAGCTTGGATGGATTTAAGAGAAAAAGACCTCCGCGATTATCAACTAAGAAAGTTTCGTTCAGACTATCTGAATATGGTTAAGCAAAAGTTATTGCCAGATTAAAATATTATTCGAGGTTTTGTTTGTAGTTAGGCTTTAGTCCCTATCATATGTATCTCTGGGCTACAGCTAAACTACGAAGCCCTATTATAAGTGTTTGACCGAAAATAGCCGATATACCATGAGTTTGTAGTTGCCCTAACCGCTCAGAAAAAATGGTGGGTTACGCTCCACTTTGTTCTGATAACCCACCCTACTGGACTTTTCCACATATGTATCTCTGGGCTACAGCTAAACTACGAAGCCCTATTATAAGTGTTTGACCGAAAATAGCCGATATACCATGAGTTTGTAGTTGCCCTAACCGCTCAGAAAAAATGGTGGGTTACGCTCCAC
>NZ_JAAHGT010001296.1 GCF_010672385.1 Okeania sp. SIO2F4 | reverse complement strand
TTTCCATTTCTATGAGGACTTAGACAGCAACTCTACCTGTAGTAGCGCGTCTAGACTAAAATTGTGGGTAAAAAAAACCTAACCCCCCGCGTGAAAGGGGGTCCGAGGGAAGGGGGAGAATATTTCTCCCCTCTCCTTGTAGGAGAGGGGTCGGGGGAGAGGTCTTCCGGGTTGCTCGCTCTTTACCCACATTTTAAAGCTAGACGCACTAGTAGGTTGGGTTGAGGGACGAAACCCAACAACAATCTTTCTCCCCTACTCCCCTACTCCCCTACTCCCCTACTCTCCTACTCCCTAATGCACAGTTTTAGCTGTGTCGGTCTAGTAGGGTGCGTTAGAACCCACGTTACACCAAAGCTAGCGTATAAAAGAGAATTTTGCCTAAGTCTTGTGTATATTATAATTTATTTTACTCTCAATTTGGAATCTAGGTTTGATAATTAGAATTAATTCATAGATCGAAAATATTATTAGTTAATCTGAATTTTTAGCAGAAGCATGAAAATTATAAATCTGATTTTAACTCTCATACTTTCTCTTAGTGAAAGTGTCGTATATAGCCATATAAATAACATAATTAAGCATGATTACCAACAAAAAAAATCTTTAATTATCCTGACTCAAAACCAAGAACAAATTGAAGAATTTAAACTCAGAGAAGAAATTCGCGATCGCGTCCGAGAAGAGGTAGATTATACTTTTCGTCATGCCACATCATTACTTAGTGTTTTTCTAATTGTCTTAACTTTTTTCCCGGCTTCAGCAGCAATTTGGATTTGGTTTCTTCAGGCAAAGTTAGCTAATAAAATTGACATTACAGAACAAGAAATTGATAGTTTCAAATATGACACAATATCTCAACTGAAAGAAATGGTTGGTGAGGCTCAAATTATCTTAGATGAACTGAAACAACAAAGTCACAAAGCTGACGAAAAAATTGAACAACTTCAAAAGGATACTTTGATTCAATATTCTACTGCTCAAGGTGATAATTCGGAGCCATTAATGATGGCGAATGATTATGCCAAACAAGGCGATCAATTTTTCTTAGCAGGTCGGTTGAAAGAAGCGATTAATGCTTATAATCAAGCCTTAAAAATTTATCCAGAAATGGCAGATGTTTGGAATAATCGGGGTGTAGTTTTGACAAGATTAAAGATATTTGATGAGGCAATTGTTTCTTACGATAGAGCTTTACAAATTCGGGCTGATTATGCAGATGCTTGGAATAATCGGGGTGTTTCTTTGATAGAATTGCAGCATTATCAAGAAGCAATTAATTCTTTTGAACAAGGGATAAAAGTTAAACCTGATTATGCAGATGCTTGGAATAATCGAGGGGTTTGTTTAGCAAAAATTCAAAAATATCAAGAAGCAGTGAAGTCTTATAATCAGGCAATTGCGATTAAAAATGATTATAGTGATGCCTGGAATAATCGCGGTGTTTCTTTGATGAAATTGGGGATTTATGGAGAGGCGATCGCTTGTTTTGATAATGCTGTAAAAATTAAACCAGACTTTTTTAGTGCTTGGTATAATCAGGCTCGTTGTTATAGTTTGAAAAGTGAGGTTGAAGTAGCTTTAAAAAGTTTAGAAAAGGCGATTAGTTTGAATAGTGGAAACTGTCAGGAAATGGCAAAAAATGAACCTGACTTTGAGAATATTCGGGATAATGAATTGTTTCAGAAATTGATTAGTGCGTAGGTTGGGTTGAAGCATGAAACCCAACAGTTTAGGAATATTTGCTTGTAGTATAGCTCTCAGCCCGAAATTAAGATTTGGGGCTGAGAGCTATACTAAGAAGCTGTTTGAGAAGTATTGCATAGAACCGATGAATCCGCGCAAACCTAACCCCCCCTTCCCCCCTTCCCTACAAGGGAATGGGGGTTGCCGGAG
>NZ_JAAHGT010001295.1 GCF_010672385.1 Okeania sp. SIO2F4 | reverse complement strand
TGGTGGTGTGGGTTCGCGATCGCGAACCCACAGTCAAACTAATAATAATTATCATTCTCAGAAAATCAGTTAATTTTTGACCCTTGTTTATATGGTTTAAAGCCTTATACCACAATAGCTTTGAGGTGCTTGTCACCCCGTGAGGATACAGTCACTAGCTTCAACTTTATCTAAAAACTCAGTAACAGACTCTGTCCCTCGTAATAGATTATTTAAAGACAGTTGAATCCTTAAATAATGCTTCATGGCCTCCTCTTGCTCACTAGGGTGGGATTGCATATTTATTTCAAACCCCAAGGCATTTTGAATTTCTCTATACCTGCCGGGGTGAAAATCTTCCGGCAAGATTATACAATCAAGGTCTTTCATTATTATTAAAAATCTGTTACAGTTCCAATATTTTCTAACTCACCTAACCATGTAGAAATACTTACTACAGGTACATATATTTCTGGCTCTGCCGATTTAGACAAAATTTTACTGCTAGCTGGAGAAGTAGGAGTTGGGTTTAACGCAGCTTTGATAGCATTCAAGCAATCCTCGTAATCTCTGTCACCTATTGCTGCCGTAGCAGCTCCTGTCCGTGCATTGGGTGTTGCTATAGATCGCCTGCCAAACGGCATACTTCCGCTTCTTGTTTTCTTCTTTTGGTATTGGCGAGTTGACAATTGCGATGTTTCTGTTTCTCCGATATCGTTTATTCCGACAAGAGTAATAGTAAGAATTGCTGGATACCAGCCAGCAGGACCGGTAGTGACACTATCTTCATCCCTTGCTATGCCCAAAACATCCCATTGGTCGCCCCGTATAGCAGAAACTGCCATTTTCGCTCCAGCTCTGCTAATTGTAGTGGTCATATGAATATCAGCGTCAGTGGCAGTGCTAGGCGAAAATCCAAAAGGAACGACCCCTACTCCAAACAGCTCCTTATCTTCTGCTGGAGCTTTCCTGTCAACAGTATATGTCGATTCTCCTTTTTTCACTTTAATATATTTATCCCAGTCGGCTGCTTTAAAGTTGGAAAATTTAGGTTTACGTCTTCTACCCATGTCTTTGTCTCATAAAGTTGCATTTCCAAGGTAGCTGAAAAACCTAGCATTCTAGCTAATTGCTAAAACCAGACCTATAGGATTGCCGGAAAATTCCAGCATTTAAAAAGTAGCGATCGCTAATCCTCCGGAAGAACCGTTAATTGTCTATTGTCAATCAGGGATATTGGGCCGGGGTAAAATTGAAGTAGCAATACGGCGCGAGTAAATCTTACATCAGCAATAGGCCGTCTCCTTGGCATTCTTTTCTGCTTTCCTAATACTGTTTGAGTAGGGGGTATGGTGGGATAAGCCAAAGCTGCATTATAAGGTTTACCAGGTCTTAACTTAGTTTCATCTAAGGTTTTGTTCTGTACTGCGAGTAAAGCTTCTATCACTCGCCTTCCCTCTTCTTGGTCTCGACAAACAATGTTGTTTTGATAACCAGCGTTATTGTCGTTGTAATTAACTATTTCCTTCCCCTTTTTCCAAACAAACCCATCACCACCATTAGGAAGTACAAAAATTTGATAGATTTTTTGTTGCAGTTGTCTGATGTCATTCCAGGTTAGCTTTTCCATAGAGGAGTTAGAGTCATCTGTCTTATCCATAATTCTGATTCTAATTCGACCCCTAACCTTATCGTAAGTTTCTGCTACATCCTCCTTATCTTCCCAAAAGGTTAGTAATACTTCTGGCTGACCAGTTCTGGAGTGATGCCAACCCCCTTCAAAAACTTCACCGCCTTCAACACTGAAGTTGCTGGTACCCCAAGTGTAATTGAAAATTCCTTGCACCAAAGCCCGCTACCGGGAATGTCTGGTATTTCGTAATCACCATCACTTTTTTCATCAATTTCATTTAACTCATCA
>NZ_JAAHGT010001294.1 GCF_010672385.1 Okeania sp. SIO2F4 | reverse complement strand
TATTTAGAAACTAATCAGAAATTAAGTGAAAGTGCTAATTCTAAGGTGCTATTTATGACCCGAAAGCTATGTCAGAAGCATTGACTGAATTAATGGGAGAATCTCCTGAGTATCCTGAAATACAACTGAAAAAACCTGATTGATATCAAGTCAAAAGTATAGTAGGGTGCGAAGCGCCAAGCCTCACGCACCATCATTTCAATTAAGGTTTAGGACAAGTTCCTAATTTCCAGTCAACATAAAGATCTCGGGGGTCTGTATCCCTTAACCAACCAACCAACCTTTTATAATCAGCTATGTTGTAAGTAGCTATACAACCAACAGTACCAGGGGCACCATAATTTCGATTCCAGTCAATATGAATTTCGATCGCGCTTCTTTCAGTTGTACCAGGTTCTATATAATCTAACGGAACTGTTACTGGGCCAATACCACTTTGAAAAATTCGACCATAATAATTATCTTTACTATCAGCCCAAATAATATCCTGAATGTACCACTTTCCTTCTGGTAATGGTTCTCCAGTCATTGCCCGACTCCGAGCAGCAGTGCGGAAAAATTGTCTTCTAGGGGCACCGCAACAAACTTCTAATCTGTCTTGTAGTTTTCCACTTTTAAAATAGTCCAAGTTCAGTACATAACATCCATATCTATCTTTACGATTTGTCTTTGTTAATAGTAGATAATTTTTATTTGTCGTGGATGGTGGTGCAGGAGGAGGTGGAGGTGGATCATCTCCCCATAATTTTTTCCAGGTTATGGACTCTACTGTTGCATTATCTGTTATGAGCCCAAAATAATCTTTTTTAAACTCGATAACTGCAAGTTCAGTTTTCTTACCAAAAACCCTCTCAAATTCTCCTTCATAATACCCTAAATCTTTTAATCTCTTTTGTAAAGTTCTTACATCATCACCTTCACTACCTCGCACTAATACACGATTTAGTTTTGGAGGTGTACCTTCACTATGTATATCAGAAAGGTTGAAAACTGAAGTTCTTTCACCAGCAGGAATTGGTTTATTCGCAGGAGCAATTACAAAATATCTAGCATTTTTATACTGAGGAAAAATACTAGCTAATAAGTCTTTATCAAACTTTTCTAGAGTTAAGATTTCTACTACTTCACCTTGATTCCAAGCGACAACTACAGTTTTCTTATTTTCATCTCGATATCCTTCTAACCAAGTTACTTTATCTTGTTCTGAAATTTCACCTTCAAAAGGTTTTTCTTCTCCTCCACTTTTGAGAAATAACCTTCTTTCATCAGCACGACGAGATACTAACCCTGGTAGTGGTACCTTGACACCACCAACTACGCCATTTACCCAACGACGAAATTCATTAGCTGCTCCTTGATAATCTCCTTGATTTAGTTTTCTTAATAAGGTACTACCTTGAAATGCACCAGTTCCTACATTATAAGAAAAAGATACTAGAGCATCGAATTGGTTTTGATTAACAGGAACTTTGATTAGTTGAGAAATTGCTTGTGCTATTCTGCTACATTCAGAACCCAGGTATCTTTCTGCATCTCTTTCTGAAATTCTGTCTCCTAGACGAACTGTTTGTCCATTGGGATAACGAGTTGTTCCATATCCAATAGTTGGTATTCCTACTGGATCTAGATAAGCATTCAGAAAAAGTCCTTCCCATTTCTTGATTAAATCCAGGCAATTTTGTGAGATTTGCATTGTTGAGAGTTCCTATTTACAACTAAACAGTTAATGTTTTTATTAATTCTCAGAGCAAAACTTGATAATTAATAAAAACATTAATTAGCTATAGCATTTCTGAAGTTACTGAATTACAGTTGTTTTTTTTCTTTTCTATTTCCTGTTTCCCAAATTACTACTCCCTACTTTGTAAAGAAAACAATTGTGCGTACCTCCTTCCTCTGG
>NZ_JAAHGT010001293.1 GCF_010672385.1 Okeania sp. SIO2F4 | reverse complement strand
AATTTTGTCTACATTTCTCACTTCTTTATGTCTAATTCAATACACTTTTCTGAGAAAAAGCCTTTCAAATGACTTACACATAACTTCTATCTAATGTCTACGTTTTATCTCAAGTAAAGATGTTTAAACCATAGCTTTGAAAGGGGGGGGGGGATTTCTCCCCTCTCACTCATCAGGAGAGGGGTTGGGGGAGAGGTCTTCCCTCGTTGCTTGCTCAAACACCCACAATTTTAGTCTAGACACACCAGTAGCTCCAACTAATTGGAGAGTATTTGTCAGAAATATTGGGAGCAGTATTGCGATTTGATGCCTCTTGTAAGACCATAATATCAAAAATCAACTGCATCCACTCTGACCGCTCGGCAAGTTTCCATGGAAACTTGCCCAACCCACAACCTACATTGGGAAGTTAGTGTAACAGATAGCTATGGAAATGACTGTTATGATTCCACATTACTTATTGCAACAACTTATGCAGAATCTAATTATAAGTACTTGTATTAAATTAATTTAACATTTAGTGGAGGTAGGGGTGTTGCACAATCAGGAATGACGAAATCCGAATATTTGATATTTTTGGATAGCTCTTTCCTTAATATTATGTATGTACAGTTGAAAATCTATTATCATTCTATAATATGCAACCCCAGTGGAGCTAGGAAATACCGGATCTGGAAACAAGGAACATAAAATATACCTGAGTAATAAATAATACAAATAATGGTGGTGGTGCTCGCGTAATGGTAAAGGAAGCACCGGGAGTGTAGGGAGATGGGAAGATGGGGGGATGGGGAGATGGGGAGTCTCGGAGAAATTAAAAAATATATATCCTCACCATTACCATGCAGGACTACCCAAATAATTTGACCGAGAAATAAAGGTTTAAAGCCTCTCACTCGCCGTGGAGAAAAAAGCGGTCGAGGGATGGCGAGGTCTCCTCGCCATATCCAATCTCCCCTTGAGAAGAAAAAAATTTCCTTTTTAACCAATCCTCAATGTTTTAAGAAGAGGTAATTATTAATTATTAATTATTAATTATTGAACTACCCACTTAATTACGGAATTACGGAAAGTTTAAAGCTCCTGAGTAAAACCCAGGATCAGAAAAACGACACATTTCAAAACCTTCCGATCTATCTATTTAGTGGATTATTAAACTATTCAACCGCATTACTTATTAGTTGTATAGGCGCATTTCTCCAGAGTTGGTCTAGTCTATTAGCTGGCATCGTTAAGTACAAGACATCACCAGAGTTCAAAGTCGCACTCAACAAATCCCAACCATGGATTTCTTGACCGTTGCTTTCTATATACAAGGGTACAAAGTCAGCACTGTGAGCGGCGTCTTGAGTAACTTTGCCACAGAAAGGATGTCCTGGTGTAATTAAAGTAGCTAATGCTACCCACAAACTATCTGCCGTAATTCCATTGCCCAAAATTCTACCGCCGATCGCTGCAGCAGCAAAAGCAGGAGCTGCTAATTCTGTCGGACTAAGTACAGACTCAAATTCAAAGACTTGTTGCACCATTAGAGCTAAGTGCGGGTCTTGATTTCTCACGACAACTGGTATTTTCGGTACAAGACCTTTCGCACTCAGAGCAATTTCTAAATTAACAATATCATTACCAGTTACAGCTAATAGAGCTTCAGCTTTTTCAATATTGGCAACTTCTAAGGTCGTAGATAAACTTGCATCTCCCTCAATTACAGGTATTTTCATCGATCTGGCAGTATTGAGAAATCGACAGTTAGGATTACGTTCTATTATTACTACTTCATAACCACTAGCAACAAGTTGCTGGGCAATATGTAAACCAATTCCACCAAACCCACAAATAATATAATGATGGCGCAGAGGAATGCGAGCAGCATCCCAATATTCTTGGAAGCGAGTACCTAA
>NZ_JAAHGT010001292.1 GCF_010672385.1 Okeania sp. SIO2F4 | reverse complement strand
ACAAGCAGTTCTTGATAGTAATATTGCTCAGATAGGTTCAGCTAAGGCACAATTAGATAGTGCGGAGGCTCAACTAAGATCCTTGAGAGATGATAAAACGGAACTAATTGCCCAAAGAGAATTAAACTCCGAGCGGGCTAATCTAGAAAATGCTAGAGCTAACCTCCGTCGAGAGCGTCAGGAATTAAATAGATTATTAGCTGAGTCTAGTTCCTTATCAGAAGAAGCTAATTTAGAGAATGCTCGAGCAAGTCTGGGATCGCAGCGTCAGGAACTAAATAGATTAATCGCTGAATCTGCGTCCCTATCGGAGCAAGCGCAAGTAGATGATGCTGAAGCAGCTTTACGAGCTCAGAAGGCTGAAAAAGATAGAAGAGAAGCAACTTTAGAATACCAAAAAATTGAACAAGTAAGATTTTCTACACTCTACGAACAAGGAGCAGTTCCCAAAGAAAGGTTCGACCAAGCGACCCGCGACATTAAACAAGCTGAAGCAGAAATAGATAATATAGAGCAAGAAATTGAAGCAGCAGAAGCACGGGTTGAAAGTGCCAGAAAAGATTTACAAAGACGTACAACTACTTTAGATGCTCAAATAGCAGCTCAAAGAGAAGTTATTGAAGCTTCTAAAGCACAGGTCGAAAGTGCTAGAAAAGATTTACAAAGGCGTACAACTACTTTAGATGCTCAAATAGCCTCTCAAAGAGAAGTTATTAAAGCTTCAGAAGCACAAGTTGAAAGTGCTAAAAAAGATTTGGAACGTCGCATTGAAACTTTAGATGCTCAAATAGCTAGTCAAAACCAACTCATTGCATCTCAGGAAGGTCAGGTAGCTCAAGCTCGCGGTCAACTACAACAAGCGCAAGCAAGTGCAGTAGCAGAGCAAGTAGAGTTACAATATTACGATATTGTTGCTCCTATTAGTGGGGTAGTTGGGAATGTGGAACCGAAAGTTGGTGATTATGTAGATACTCAAAGTGAACTAACCACTATTCAAGACAACAATACTTTAGAAGTTAATATTGATATTCCCATAGATCTACTACCTCGAATTAGACTAGGTACACGAGTTGAGTTGATATCTAGAGACACAGATAAAACAGATAAATTAGTTGGCAGTAGTCGAGTATCTTTTATCTCTCCAGATGCTGGTCAAGGAACTCAAACTATTTTAGTCAAAGCAATATATAACAATGCTCAAAAGAAACTGCAAACTAACCAACAAGTAAGAGCAAGAGTTATCTGGGAAGAAAAGCAAGGATTAACCGTTCCCATTCATGCTGTCAGGCGGATTGGAGATCAAGCTTTTGTGTTTCTAGCAGAAGAGAAAATTACGGATGGTGAGAAAAAGTTGATTGCAACTCAGAAACCTGTAAAGTTGGGAACCACTCAAGGTCAAACTTATGAAGTAATTGATGGATTGAAGGGAAGTGACAACATCGTGGTCTCAGGTGTAGTCAAGCTCCGAAATGGTGTTCCTATTACTGATGATTCTGAGTTAGGAAATCCTACTGATAGAAAGTAGGGAGTGTGGGGAGTATGGGGAGGTAGTGAGATGGAATATTGAAGTAATTTATAGAATTATAGGGCTTTGTTGCATGAAAGTATCGATAGAACATCCGTTCCGCTTTTCGGTTGTCCCCGACATGAAAGGTGAACCTAGTAGCTATAGAACCCCTAAAGGGATTTATTTAAAATTATAGATTGAGAGTAGGGGAGTGGGGGAGATGGGGAGATGGGGTGTATTAGATATCTGCCTTGCATCCCATCTAAAAATCAATTAATTCTCCTGAGAACCTATTTTCTGGAGATACGCTTAGGGCTTCTATATTACCGAGAAATTGTGGGTATGCGCCTCCCCTTGGATAGGGGAAAAAAGAAAAAATTTTTCCTTTGAATCA
>NZ_JAAHGT010001291.1 GCF_010672385.1 Okeania sp. SIO2F4 | reverse complement strand
TGCTACCAGGAGGGGAAGAATTGATGATTTATCTGTATGGGATTGATTTGATTTTTGATTCTCACCAGATGTCTATTAGATATCCCATTTATAATACTGATACTACTGGATTTGATATAAGCGAGACCCTCGAATTATCAAAAATTAAAAAGTTAGATATATCGACCATTATTATTTTTTTATCTATCATTCCTTCTTCGTTCTTCTAAAAATTTTGACAACCATTCTTTAATATAATAAGTAGCATAACAATCATCTTCATTATAAATAACAATTGCATCTAATAAAGAGCGATCGCCAGTTTTCAACCATTCCTCATACCAACAAACAGATTGAGCGCCATTAGCTTCAGAATTTCGCCATTCAAAACCTAACCAACGGGCAATATTTTTCAGAGCATAACTTTCTATAGGCAATGTAAGAGTTTGAGTAACAACTTGATGAATATCCACAAATCTTTTCAATAATGGTTTCCATTTGTAGCTAGGAGTTTTATACAGTTTAGCCAATCTTTTTACAGTTTGAATTTCATATTCACAGAAGTGATAAATTGGAGCGATAGGATATTTCCAAACTAAGTCTAAAAATTGATGCCAAATCAATTCTTCATCTAGAGGATTTTCGGCTAAATGAACATAAAACTTTTCTGTATTGTAACGTTTATCAACTACTAAAACACCATGTAAATAATCCAGGCTAATATCTGGTTGAGCTTCAATATCAAAATATAATTCTACAGGAGCATTCACTAGCTTAGTTAATTTATAATCAGTAATTGGTAAAATTTGACTCTCTAGTTTTTCTATAAATTTTCCATTTCTCAAGATAACCTTATTTTCCCAGACAGATTGAGCTTGTTGTACAACTTGTATTCCGATTCCATCAATAAATTCGGGGTAACTTTCTAAATCATTAGGATTAGCTTGAGCGAGAGATTCTAAAGTTGTTAAATTCAAGCTCTTCAACACAGCATATCTACTAGGAGTAACTCCTGGTAAAAGAGATAAATGTTTTTGATTTTCAGCAACAGCATGACAGCTATTATACCAAGTACAAATATTACATTTTTGACGGGATATAAAGACTTCCGGTTCTAGAGAATTTTGCAACATAGCAATCAACTCAGAAATAGTTTCCTGCATTTGTTGAATTCGCTGTTCTAAATTAACTTTATATAATCCTTTTTTTCGGAGAATTAACCAAGCAGTTTCCGGCAAAACTGCTTGAATACTTTCTAATATTTGAGCGTGGAAAGCAGCAACTATTTGATACTCTAATTTCGGACGTTTGCTTAACTTAACATCCGTGGGAATATAAACCCAATCACCAAAGCGAGAATATCCTGGTTGTTTAATTAATAAATCTGGATAACTAACAAAATTAATCGATGGAAAATTATCACTATGAATTTGATTTTGTGGGGGTAATTGTATGGCAGATTGCTGAATCATTAATATTCCCTTGTAAATAACATCAACACCTGCTGCCATTAATTCTTCTGTAGCCTTGCCTCCTGCAAATAAATCTCCATGAGGATAATCCGGCTTTTGATAATTATAATTATTGACAATACTAGACCTAAATTCCGAACTATCTCTAATCAATTTCAGCAGAAAATCACTAGGAGATTCTTGTTGTCTAAAATCTCCATAAACATCTAAAAATGCTTTTCTGGGACAGCGTTGGTAAGAAAGTAGCTGAGAGTCAGTTATAAACATTAATTATTTAGTTAGTGAGTCATTTCAGTTATCAGTTAGCCTCCGGAGGAGGAACTGCGCAATTCAGTTATCAGTTATCAGTACCTCCTTTCATTAATTGATAATGGATAATTACCTCAATTTCCTTTTTTATCCCCTTGAAAAAAGAAGGGATTGACCTGATTTTTTGGTCAAAAATCTACA
>NZ_JAAHGT010001290.1 GCF_010672385.1 Okeania sp. SIO2F4 | reverse complement strand
TAGGTATTGGTATTATGAAAGAACTGGTTAAGTCTGAGGTAGAGGCAGCAGGTATTCCAACTGGTGCTTTTTTGGCGGAACCTTTCGATCATTTAATTAGTGAGTTGGCTGAAAAGGATATTTAGTGTTCTTTTGTTGAAGTTATTTTTGTAGGAGCGGGTTGAATAAAAAGATTCATCAAACCCGCTTGTTGATTAAGCTCAAATTTTTTGGATTTGATAATTTTTAACTTCTTCAAAAAGAGTAATTTTTTTCAGAAGCTATACAATTCATTATTCTGGATGGCTGATTATGAAAATTTTGGTGAATTTCTAGTTGCTGGTCTAGAAAATAAATTGTTTATGACAAAATTTTCTTTGGGTTAAATTTACCTTGATAAAAAACTTTTAAATTTTTGATGAGTGCTTCCCAATTCAAAAATACTATTGAACTTGGAATTTTATCCAGACAAGGGAAATTTTATGATGTCTCTGGCAGAAAAAAATGTGGGATTTCCTGAGACTTTATTGCTTGGTATTTATGTGCTAAGTATTGGTGGGTAAATCTAGGTTAGATGTATGATGAGTAGAATGAAATTTGTCTACTTATCAATAAAAAGCTCTGGTTTGGCAGCAGACTAGAAAAACTAATGGTTAAGTCGGTAAATAATTGTTCAACTAGAAACTCTGATTTCTCTGCCAGAAAAAAAATGTGTGATTTCCTGAAACTTTATTGGTTGGTATTGATCGGCAGTAAGTATTAGTATTCGTGAGCAAATCTAGGTTAGATGTATGATGAGTAGAATAAAATTTGTCTACTTATCAACAAAAAGTTCTAATTTGGCAGCAGACTAGAAAAACTAATGGTTAAGTCGGTAAATAATTGTTTAACTAGAAACTCTGATTTCTCTGCCAGAAAAAAATGTGGGATTTCCTGAAACTTTATTGGTTGGTATTGATCGGCAGTAAGTATTAGTATTCGTGAGCAAATCTAGGTTAGATGTATGATGAGTAGAATGAAATTTGTCTACTTATCAACAAAAAGTTCTAATTTGGCAGCAGACTAGAAAAACTAATGGTTATTTCGGCAAAGAATTCCTCAATTAGAAACAAAGAAAGGGAAATTTTCTGATGTCTCTGGCAGAAAAAAAATGTGTGATTTCCTGAAACTTTATTGGTTGGTATTGATCGGCAGTAAGTATTAGTATTCGTGAGCAAATCTAGGTTAGATGTATGATGAGTAGAATAAAATTTGTCTACTTATCAACAAAAAGTTCTAATTTGGCAGCAGACTAGAAAAACTAATGGTTATTTCGGCAAAGAATTCCTCAATTAGAAACAAAGAAAGGAATATTTTCTGATGTCTTTGGCAGAAAAAAATGTGTGATTTCCTGAGACTTTATTGCTTGGTATTTATCTGCACGTAAGTATTGGTGGGTAAATCTAGACCGGGATGTATGATTAGTAGAATGAAATTTGTCTACTTATCAATAAAAAGTTCTGGTTTGGCAGCAGACTAGAAAAACTAATGGTTAAGTCAGTAAATAATTGTTCAACTAGAAACAAAGAAAGGGAATTTTTCTGATGTCTCTGGCAGAAAAAAATGTGTGATTTCCTGAGACTTTATTGCTTGGTATTTATCTGCACGTAAGTATTGGTGGGTAAATCCAGACTGGGATGCATGATTAGTAGAATAAAATTTCTCTACTTTTCGACAAAAAGTTCTGGTTTTCATTAGAGTCGGATAAATTATGGTAAATCAACAAATAATTGCTAAAGCAGGAAGGGATTTAGATATTTTTATATTCCTGCTAATGACAAAAATATCTGATTTTCTCTATTCTCTTTTCCCTGTTTCCTTTAATAAGTAAAATTTGTGTCTAAACAAAGATTGGATGTTTTATTGGTAGAACGAAATTTGTCTACTTCTC
>NZ_JAAHGT010000129.1:2714-15485 GCF_010672385.1 Okeania sp. SIO2F4 | reverse complement strand
TTAATAAGTCCTGAATATTTCAGACAATGAAATTATCAACATTCTCCCAATTCCCCCATCCCCCCATCTCCCCATCTCCCCACCTCCCCATCACCTAATCTTCACGGCCAATCCAACCATTAAAGGTAAAGCGACTATGCTCAAATGCTTTAATAAGTCCTGAATATTTCAGACAATGAAATTATCAACATTCTCCCTATCTCCCCACCTCCCCATCTCCCTATCTCCCCATCACCTAATCTCAACGGCGAATCCAACCGTTAAATGCAAAGCGACTATGTTCAAATGCTTTAGTCGGACAATTAACGGGTAAGATTTCATGTAGGTAACGACTTGGGAAAAAGATAATACTATTATTGCGAGGTTCAATCACTTTAAAATCATTGTGTTTGGAAAGATTATTTCCGTCTACCTTAGTTTCATAAATTACTAATTCTCCTCCAGAGAATGATTTTGGTTCTTGATAAAAGTAGTAAACATAGGTCATTTCCCTCGTGGCAGTCATTTCTGTATTTGCATCACTATGAATTGTGTAGAAACAACTATCGTTGTGTGCTGTTAGTTGAATAACAATATTAGATGTGGAGAAATTTGGGTGGTTTAGCTTTTCCAAAACTGAGGGGAGAGTCTTTAAAACTTTAGTTTGTATTGATTTAGCAAGTTCGGGATAAAATTTATGGTGAAGAATTGAAGATTGTCTAAATTTCTTTATTTGATTCGTACTTTTGTTATGAACTGAAGAGTCGGTAAAATTATTTTTATTCTTGATAGCAATTGTGAGCGCTGCTTCTAGTTCTTGAGGTTCGAGGAAATTCTCAATTTGCAGATATTTGACAGGTAAAATTTTGGATTGATTTTGATTTGAGGTTGACTGAGAATAATTAGGGATAAATGTCGGTATTTTCGAGGTAGCAGATTCAATAATTCTGTTATTAGCTGAAGTTATTGGATTTTGAGTAGTTGTTTGACTAGATTGAGCTATCTCTAATATTCGCAAAGCAATTTCTGCTCTTTCTGTTAATGGTATGTTTGAGTTATCAAGAATCGTCTCTAGCAAATCAATAGACTTAGTTGTTAGTTGTTGTAGTTTATCCACAGTCATATTGTTGGTGATTAATAACTATTCTTCAGACATGATGTTATAAATCTGCTGATAAAAATTTGTTTTTTGTGGGTTGCCGTCATTCTTTTGAAGGTTGGCTCGGTGGTTTTGCAACCTCTATCTAATCATTATAAAACAATTAGCAAAACCCATCCCAGAAGGACAGGATTTTAACTAGCTATCAGCTAAAAATTCGGGTTTAAGTACCCGAATTCTATAATGATTATTTCTCAGATTATACCAATTCCCAAAAATAATGCTATACTTCCGATGAAACTTCAGTTATTAAGTAATAATAATGCTTCAGTAATGTTTGTAAAGATTATCGGCATTAAATCAAAATATCTTATCTCTTTTAACCGATAAATTGTGGGTATGCGCCTCCCCCTTTAAGCTATCCTTTATAAGGAACTCCTAAAAACCTTGTGGGAGGGTGGGGAGAGGGGGAAGAGGGGGAAGAGGGGGGAGTAAGAATCTTGGTGTGCATTTCTCACTTCTTTATGTCTAATTCAATACACTATTTCTCAGAAAAAAGCTGATTCAAGACCTAAGCATAACTGACTGAACTTATCAAGTTTTATGTTAAGAAAGATGTTGATAAAGCCTCCCCCTTTAAGGGGAAAAAAGAAAAAAAATTTCCTTTGAGTCAATCCTATCCGTTTTCAAGGAGAGGTAATAATTAATTAATAATTATTAATTATTAATTATTAATTATTAATTGTTGAACCTACTCCCTACTCTCAAAGAGATGTAGCAAGAATGCATGATAAATGGTATTACTTAAAACAATAATGTCTATGAATCATAACTTTTTCTACTTCAGGAGTTTGATAGTTAGGTAAGGTTTTTTCTAACATAAAATAGATTTCAAAAGTATCAAGTTGTTCTTGACCTTGATGTTTACTATTCCAGTCACGGCACAAATATTTACCATAATAAAGACGATGAGCAGCATGACGCTTCGACCAAATATTCATCATATACTTACGCCAGCGTTCATTAGGATAAGTTGATGAAACTAATAAAGGTTTATCCCAAATCACAGGTTTACCATTTTTAAATAAATCAATTTCTTTACCATTTTTCAACTTACCTGGAATCACATACCAACCATCTTCAACTGAGGGATAGGGGGCAAACATACTCCATTTTTGATCTAATCTGAGAATTAAATTAGTTGCTCTTACTATTTTTGGGATAGGAAATATTTCTGGGGAAATACTATTAAGATTCCAGATTAATACAAAAGCGAGAAATAACAAAGCAAGTATATTCTGATAATTAGCTGAATAAACTTGAATGGGACGATATTTTAATCTGGAAATTAATTGATGAAAATTACTATTGATATTGTTTAGTTCAGCGCATTTATTTTTGCCTATAGTTGTAATTATGGGTAAACTAAAAACTAAAGTTAGAGGTCGAAATATAGGAGAAAGATGACACATATAAATCAATGCCTGAAATTGAATATATTGATTGCCTTTATCTTCCACCAATAACCATGAATTACTGGTCTTTATTGCTGTATAAATTTCGGGTTTTGTTTTCGCTGAGATAACTAATTCTCTTGGTAAAAATAAAAAGCAGGAAAGTAAATATAATCTTTTTTGATATGTACTATAATCAGGATTATAATAAATTTTAATACTGGTAATTTGTTTATATTGTAATTTTTGAGTTAACCAATCCCAAAAATCACTAGGCAAGAATACTAACCAGCTAACAATACATACATAAGGAAATAAACCTAAAACTAAGCCGAGCCGAAAACCAATATGTAAACCAACAAAAATAAATACTGTTGAGCAACGAAAAAAACTATTTTTAATTGGTACAAATAATAAAAAAGGTGCTAATAACTCAATCCAGAGAGTGGCAAAATTAGCAAAAATTAAAAGTTTAGGAAACTGCAACATGAAGCTACTTAAGGGAGTAGCAAGTTGATCGATATTTAAAGCGTAATAAACAGCACTGCCATCTTCCCACCACATCGGATGAGATTTAAGCATCGCAGTAAACCAATAAATAAAGCATACTTGTAGAGTTAAAGAAATAGTACCACCTGAAATAATTGATTTAAGTAAAGGTTTTGATTCAGAATTTAAGGCACTATCAACTGAATAATATCCACCTAATGTTGACATCCTCCCCGCCGTAAACGGACGGGGATTCCTACCGAGCCGTAGCTCCTCGACGGGTTGACGTTTCATAAGCTGCTGCTACTTTGGCAGTAGTCTGACGCTGGCCTCCACGTCCGTTTTTTGTCTCGGGCTGCCCGCCCGCGACTAATATATTTATGGCTGCATTTTCATCACGGTCGTGTTTGGCAACACAGTTGAAACATTCCCACTCTCTTACTGAAAGGTCTAACTTTCCACCTGAAAATCCACAACATGAACAATGCATGTGATGTTGGTTCCCACCTGCTTATTACTCTAAAATCACGACCATATTTTTCTGCTTTCCCTTCTAAGAAAGTCCTAAATTGTCGCCAACCTAAATCAGATATGGCTCTGGATAATTTCCGATTCTTTACCATTCCAGATACATTCAAGTCTTCTCAAACTATTACTTGGTTTTCGTTAATAATTTCAGTAGATAATTTATGCAGAAAATCTGTTAAGCGTATCTTTCAGTTTGGCATGAAATTTAGCTATTTTTAGTCTAGCTTTTTCATAGCGTTTTGACCCTCTAGTTTTGTTAGATAATAACTTGCTTAATTTGCGGTATTTCTTAATTCGTTTCTTGAGTGGTTTTGGTGCATCAATTTTTCGACCATTACTCAAAGTCGCAAAAGTTTTAATTCCTAAATCTATACCTACTGAATTATCAGTTTTAGGTAAGATTTGGGCACAAGTTTCTACAACAAAACTTAAGAAGTATCTAGTAGGGGCGATTCGCATAGATGCCCCTACAGTCTTTGATAATAGTTACTGATGATGGAGTAGCAGGTAATTCTCTTGACCATACAATTTTCACACTTCCAATTTTGGCGTTGCTAGGAACTTTATGTTGACCAATTTTAAACCCCCATGCATGTAAACCTTGCAGTTTGTCTTGACTTTCTCGTTTTAAATCGCGGAGCGTTGCGAGGAACGAAGCAATCTGGAGGTTTAACAGGTCTACCCTTTCTCTTACCTTTGGTTGAATTAAAAAAGTTAGAGCAACGCTTGGTTTAAATCGTTTAAAGATTGCTGTAGTGGTATAGCAGAAACCTCTGATAACCACTCTCTGTCTTCAGTTTTTTGTAGGGGCGATTCGCGAATCGCCCCTACGTAATAAACTGTTTTTGTAGCTGAGAGTTAACAGGTTTTTTCTCTCCTGATTTATACTTTTTTTGACAGCAAGCTAGACCATCATTCCAGACAACACGGACACAGCCAAATAACTTGGCTAATCGGTATTTTTGTCCCGGTGTTGGATATACACGGTACTTAAATCTCAATTTCATAGTTTGAGCCTAAAGACAGTAGGATAATAACACATTTATTAAAACGCTCGTCAACTAAAAAGTCGCCCGCTTATGGGCGAGGCTTTAAACCCAATTTTTTGGTAAAAATATTCCCCAAAAAAGAAGTAAGCGCAATTCATAATCTCCAGCATTGAGAATAATGTTGTTACGACTATGCAAATAAGCAAGTAAAACCCAAGATAAAATGGTGAATAACTGAGTTCGATAACCAACTAGAAGTGCTATTGCACAAATAAAAGCAACCGTAAAAAGTAGCCCTTGAAATAAAACATTACCACTAAAAAGATGAAGTGACCAAAGCCAAGGATTTAAAAATTGTTCAATTAGTGGTCCGCGAGGCAAGATGCCAAAATCTGTATAGTGAGCTTTAATATCAGGAAAACGCTGGATTAAATCAACAATAATAATTAAGGCTGAACCAACCCGAAATAAAGCTAGCGATCGTAAGTCTAAGTTGAAAAATACTCCCACACGGACCAAACTCCCCACACGGACCACACGGACCACACGGACCAAACTCCCCAAACTCCCTAGACTCCCGCTCATAAATCCCAAATGGGTTCTGTTTTGAGGAGCGCTCTGGGGTCTTGGGGAATTAGGCAAGTTGAAAAATACTCCCGCACTTCCCAGACTCCCCAGACTCCCCAGACTCCCCAGACTCCCCAAACTCCCGCTCATAAATCCCAAATGGGTTCTGTTTTGAGGAGCGCTCTGGGGTCTCGGGGAATTAGGCAAGTTGAAAAATACTCCCACACTTCCTGCACGGACCAAACTCCCCAAACTCCCTAGACTCCCGCTCATAAATCCCAAATGGGTTCTGTTTTGAGGAGCGCTCTGGGGTCTCGGGGAATTAGGCAAGTTGAAAAATACTCCCACACTTCCTACACGGACCAAACTCCCCAAACTCCCTAGACTCCCGCTCATAAATCCCAAATGGGTTCTGTTTTGAGGAGCGCTCTGGGGTCTCGGGGAATTAGGTATTTCAAATCAGATGTCCCTTTAAATAAAAAGAGAAACTACAACCTAATAAATGGTATTTAAACTATTCATTCTGACTCCTACAAATAGTCTAACCATTAGTAGTAAACATCGATCGCGCTTGATATCAACCCTACTTCTATATTTACGCCAACTCCAGAATTCGGGTCTATCTGCTGAAAACCTCAGACCCAATAAACCCGGTTAATATTTTCAAGTCTAAGCAAAATCAAGTAGAATTAAGAATGTAAGCTTTTTAGCTTATACTAATTTTGGCAATTCACTAGGAGAAAAGATGGCCGAATTAACCAAAGAAGAAATGCGTGAGAGACTAGGAAATATTGATAAAATTCGCGATATAATTTTTGGCTCTAAGCTGAGAGAATACGAAAATCGTTTTGATAAGCTAGAATCAGAAGTATCCCTAGTTAAACAAGAAATTCATAATCAAATAGAACAAGTCAAAAACGCTTTTTCTACAGAACTACAAGCTACGGTTGATTCTATGGATCAAAAAATTAGAAGTATAAATTTAACTCTGCAAAATAATCAAGAAGATCTTGGTGAAACTAAGCAACAAATTGAACGGGTAAATCGAAAAATTACTACTACTAAAGAAGCTTTAGATGAAATTATTGATAATCAAACAACTTCTCTCCAAGATAAATTATTAAAAACAAGGGAGAAACTAGAGAACGATGTCAGTAACCTGAAAACTCAAATATTTGAGGAACTTGAGAAGCAGTTTTCCTTACTTCAAGATGGCAAAGTTTCACGGGATGATTTAGCAGAAATTATGTTTGAGGTTGGTATGAGAATGAAAAAAACTGAGTTAATGACTGAACTTAAAGAAGCAGCAGATAAAAATATAGGAACAGAGATTTTAGTATCAGATAACAATTTAATAAAGTAGAAATAGATGGCTTACTTGAACAGAAAACCTGCTAAAAATCAGAAATATATAGACAATAATCAATCTGTTGAAGTCAATGTAGAAGAAGTTGAACAGCTAAAACGTTTGTTCGATTTATTAGCAGACCTAAACTTAATTGATGTTCCTGAAGATTTGACAGATAAGTCTATTGAGTCTAAACAGCATATAAGTTTTCTGGAAAAGGAAGCTATTCAAATTGAAAATCAGGATGACTCTATCAATCATTCTCTTCAAAAAGAGTCTTCTCAAAATCACGATAATATTATAGATGTAGAAAATATATATACTAATAATCAAGCAAATAATCAAACGAAAATATTAGCTAGAGAAGAATTATTACTTTTAGCTGAAAATAAACTAGAAAAAAAATCAGAATTTTCTAATAATTATCAACAATCTAATGCAGAAATAGCAGCATTTGAAGCTTTACAGAATCTATTATTTGGCTCAAAAGTAGCTAGATTAATTCGGAGGCTAAATAATAACTTAGGAAACAAAAGTTTCGACGATCATCAAAATGAATTAAATAATCTATTCAATCCTTTATTATTAGAAAATTTATTCACTCATTTAGGTCAAACAGAAGGAGAAATTATAGAAAAAATTACCCCAGTAATTGACCAAGCTATACAAAAAAGATTTAGACAAGATCGAGAAGCAATAAGTTCTGCACTAGCTCCGATATTATCTCCGGCAATAGCAATACAAATAAATCAAGAACCCCAACTAATGGCTGAGGCATTAGCACCAATTATTGATATTATTCTGACTAAGAAAATAGAACAAGACCAACAGTCGATTATTGAAGTTTTAGCACCTTTATTGCCAGCAGTAATTTCCTATACAATACAGAATTATCCTCAAGAAATTGCTAAGGCATTAGCACCAGAAATGGGAGCTGCAATTAGAGAACAAATTAGGATAGATAGGCGACAAATTTCCCAAGCATTAGCACCAGAAATGGGTACAGTAATTAAAGACCAAATTTCCCTAGAGCAAAATTCCATCGTAGATGCTCTATATCCTGTGATTGGCAGTACCATTTCTAAATACATGACCGAAGCAATTCGAGAAATTAATGACAAAATTTCAGATACATTTAGTTTCAAGGGAATAAGACGGAAAATTCAGGCAATTTTTCAAGGAGTTTCTGAGGCAGAACTTATGCTCTCAGAAATAATGGTTTTTACAGTCCAAGCGGTATTTTTAATTCACAAAGAATCAGGTTTAATAATTACTGAAGCTCAACAGTCTGGGCGAGAAAAATTAGAATCAGAAATGGTGGCAGGAATGTTAACAGCCATCCGGAGTTTTGTGAATGATTGTATTGTTCAGTCTGGAGATATTTCAGAATTGAATGAGATTGAATATGGAGATTCAAAAATCATCTTAGAAGTTGCTGGACATTGTTATTTAGCAGTAGTAATCAAGGGAGAACCTAACAAGTCATTTATTAAAGAATTACGACAAACACTCAGCAATATTGTGATAGATTACGGTAGAGATATTAAGAATTTTGCCGGAGACCCAGATACGATTCCTAACTCAATTAAATTACTACTAAAAGCATTAATAGACATAGATGTACAAGAAAATAAGAAACTCTCTGTTTCTAAACCACCTACTGCTCTATTAATAATTTTTGGATTAATTGTAAGTTTAATTTTAATTCCTTGGGGAATCTATCAGTATTACAGTAGAGTTTATCGAAGTGTTGAAATAAGAACTACTCAAGGTTGGGCGAAGATTCCAGAGTTAGCCTTTTATAGTTTAAATGCAGAAGTAAAAAGAGGTTCTTTAACTCTAACTGGGCGACTGCCAAATCAAAATTTACGCAATCAAGCAGTAGAAATAGCTCAAAAACAGGCTGACCTTTATAATATAGAACTAGATAATCAAATAGTAACTATAGAAGTACCACCAGACCCCTCAGAAGTAAGTGGTGAAGTAGAGCGAATCACAAAAGCATTAAATCAAATTGAAGGCGTGTCCATCACCAGTAACTATACAGAAGATAAAGTGACTGTGAAAGGAACAGTGATGGATATGGCAGATACTCAGAAAATAATTAGAAAAATTGAGCAAGTCCCCGGAGTCCAATCTGTCATTACCACAATTAAACTAAGTCCACTAAAACTGAAAACTCGTATCTATTTCGATCTAGGTTCAGCTAAACTTGAGCCTACTTATGCAGAGACAATGGCCGAAATTAAAGAATTTCTCAGTCAATACCCTCAAAAACATCTTAGGATAATAGGTCATACAGATCGTACTGGCAATCCAGAGAGCAACCAAAAATTGGCCATACAAAGAGCCAATATAGTCAGAGATGCTTTGGTCAAACAAGGAGTGGACGCCAGACGATTACAAGTAACTGGACAAACAAACTCTCCTCAAGATGTAGAGTATAATCAGCCACTATTATTGAGTAGGTGTGTAACATTTGATTTGTTTGAAGCAACTGCAGAAGACAACTGACTATAATTATGATATCGAAAAAAATTTGTCTTGTTGGTGATTTTGGTGTGGGAAAAACTAGCCTAATTCGTCGATTTGTGGATCGGCAGTTTAGTGACCAATATCTTTCTACAGTAGGGGTAAAAATTTCTAGTAAAATAGTAAGTTTAGCCACAACAGAAGCAGAAAAAAATAATTCCTTGAAGCTATTAATTTGGGATTTAGAGGGTCATACTAAGTTTAAGGCGATCGCTCCTAGTTATTTACAAGGAGCGAGTGGAGCAATAGTTGTTGCAGATGTCACTCGTCAAGAAACTATAGATAATCTTACTGAAAGATTAGAATTATTTTTCTCAATAAATCCTCAAAGTATAGCTATATTGGCTTTGAATAAGTCTGATTTAGTTGATGCAGAAATAATTAATCAACTATTATCGCAATTCAATCATCAAGAAGATGAAAGAGTCATAGCGACATATAATACATCTGCTAAAACTGGTGAAAATGTGGATGAGATTTTTGATAAGTTATCTTATAGGATAGTGGAAAAAATAGTTTGAAGGAGGAATAAGTAGTTAGGAGGTAGGAAACAAAATTACAGCAGTTTTGGAGTTATGAGGTACAAAATTTTAGGACTTGGCAACAGCTGATCTGGCAACAGGCAACAGAGAATTAATAAACTGTACCTCACCATCCTCAAAATTTCTGTAATTAGTTGCAGATTTAGTTCCGCATAAAGACTACAAATATTATGATTTTGTGGTGTTATTATATGATTTATAAAAATTAATACTTGATTTTAAAACTACTTTATAATTAAGTATTTATTCCCTGGTCGTAATACCTAATACCAATTACCAGAAACTTTGCTATACTTAGATTTGATATTGATAAATATTATTTGTTGGAGTAAATATTCGCTATTTGGTAACTTTTGTGATAAATAAAAGTTATTTTTTCCAGCTTCTAAGTAGAGCAAGACTTTAGATAATTGGTATGAGACTTTTTTTTCAGAATATGTAGCAAATATGAATCAGATTTGGTATTAAATCTACTTATTAAAATAATTGGGTCGCCCAACCTAGTCTTTAAAGGCGAAATGTTTTTGGAGGGTTGCTCAAAATCTTCGTGACAAAAACAACTTCTAACTTATGACTTCGTCGATCATCCCTTCCTAAGTAGAGCGTGGTAAATTTTGTGCGTTATCTATCAAATTGTAAATTAGTTCAAAAGTTAGTTATATCATTATTTTGATGCATTTTGTAGCTAAATATGCAACGTCTTTTTTTAGTTTACTCTACTTATACTAATTCACTTTAAAGATATCACAAATAGTTTCAAACTTTGGATGTCAAATAATTGCCTCAAACTGTTGTATTGTCAAAGTTTTTAGCCTATCCAATCTAACTTCATAATTCATAATTCCCTGAAACGGTATACTTAGTACTAATTCACTTTAAAGATATCACAAATAGTTTCAAACTTTAGATGAAATAATTTCCTAAAATTACTGTTACTGTAGCATCAAAGTTTTGAGCCTATAAAATTTTAATGCATGACTTTTGACTTTTAATATCAAATCCGGTAGTATTGCTGTAATTAGATAAAGACTCAGGAGTCAGAAGTCAGGAGGCGCGGATACGGGGAGGGAAGAGAATTTAGAAAAATTTGGCAATGGCGCTCGTGAAGTGAACACTTTTTTATACCGAACCCGAGCGAATTTGATATAACTTGCGTGAAACGGTATTATACCATGCATGAAAAAAGAATGTTACGAATAATAAGGGCGATAAAAAGACTTTTACAGTAGATGTTCCTTTGACTAATAAGATAAGTTATGAAATCAGAAATGGTATCAAAGCTATTCATTCTAACTCTGTCCAACTGATTTCCCCTCCTGGGAGGGGTTAGGGGTGGGTTGACTCAAACAAAAATCCCCTAGTGCACAATGGCGGAAATAACTGACCAGTTACAAAATCCTAAAAACCTTACTAATCAATACTTTTGACTTTTGAATGCATGACTTTTGACTTCCGCGTAGCGGCACTAGCTATTTGTAGCAAACATTTATCAAGCTTGGTATTACTAGAGAATTCTATGCAAAATTTAGAAGTCTGACTTCTCAATTATTCCTCAATAAATAAAATTTTTTAGCTTGAACTACCCATGATTAACCTGTTAAAAAAACTATTGTTATCTCGTCAAACAGAGTATTTGATGATTAATTCACAGTTAAAAATTTTAGAGGTATCAAATGGGTTAAAAAAGTTTGCTGAATTTCCAGAATTAGCAATTCCCGGTGAAGATATTCAGAGTAGTTTTCCAGAATTAATAGGAACCGAAAAAATACTAGAGGAAGTAATTAATGGAAAGAGAGAAATTTTTGAATATGAAGGAGTTGCGAGGTCTCCAGAAAATAAATCTCCTCTGTATATAAATCTATCTATAATTGCAGATTTAAATCCAAATTTATCAGAAAAAAACTTAATAGTATTAGTTGAAGATGTCACAGAAAACATGGTAATGCAGCAGAAGTTAATTCAAAGTGCCAATGAATCTCATCTTTTATTAAGTGCTTTGACTGCTTCTCAGGATTATATTAATAAAATTATTACCTATATGGCAGATGTTTTATTGGTAACAACAAGTTCTGGAGTAATTAAAACTGTTAATCATGCAGCAGAAATTTTATTTGACTATCAGAAAGAAGAGTTGCTAGGCAAAGAAATTTCCATGATTATTCCTCAAGAAAAATTACTACATAAAGCGCGACAAAAACATCTGTTATTACAAGGGCAAGTATCTCAAGACGTAGAATTAATTTGTCAGAACAAAAGTGGAGAAAAAATAATTGTTGAATTTTCTTGTTCAGTAATTCAGACAGACGTGGAAGGAGTAGAAAATTTTGTTTATATAGGTAGAGATATTACAGAGCGGAAAAAAGAGGAAGAAGAAATACGTCAAGCTTTGGAACAAGAACGAGATTTGAGAGAAGTAAGGGGTCGTTTTTTCTCAATGGTTACTCACGAATTTGGTAATCCCTTAAATACAGTTTTATTATCTAGTCAATTGCTTCGATCTTATGAATCTGAAATTACTGAAGCAGAAAAAAATCAATATTTACTTTACATTGAAGAATCTACACAAGAAATGCTTGAACTGCTGGAGGATGTCAGATTTATTGGTAAAGCAGATGCAGGAAAACTCAAATATAAACCAGCACCTATTGATTTGATTAAAGTCGCCTCTCATATTGTCAACTCTATCAGAGTTACTGCTAGTAATAAACATATTATTAACTTCACAATTAACAAAAAAAATTCCCAAAAATCTAAATCTAAATCTGACAAGAATGAGGTGCAATTTTTCTTGATGGATGAGAAACTAATTCGGCATATCTTAAATAATTTATTATCCAATGCTATTAAGTATTCACCGACAGGAGGTCAGGTAGATTTCCAGTTTACTTTGGATGAGCAAAAAGCTATTTTTTCCATCAAAGATGAGGGGATAGGTATTCCAATTGAGAACCAAAAAAAATTGTTTGAATCTTTCTACAGAGCAAGTAATGTAGGCAAAATAGCAGGAACAGGATTAGGATTATCTATTGTTAAACAGTGCGTAGAGTTGCATAGTGGAAAAATAGATTTTTCCAGTGAAGTTGGTAAAGGAACTACTTTTATAGTCGAAATTCCATTAGAAAGAGTATATTCAAATTAGGGAAAAGGCAATCGGGAATGGGAAATAGAAAATTCACCATTTTCTACAGTTGCTCAAATTGCTGAAGTCAACAATTTGTTGATTTTAGGGAATAGGGAATAAGGA
>NZ_JAAHGT010000129.1:0-2614 GCF_010672385.1 Okeania sp. SIO2F4 | reverse complement strand
AGAAAGAGTATATTCAAATTAGGGAAAAGGCAATCGGGAATGGGAAATAGAAAATTCACCATTTTCTACAGTTGCTCAAATTGCTGAAGTCAACAATTTGTTGATTTTAGGGAATAGGGAATAAGGAAGAGAAAAAAATACTGTACTTCATTCAAAGATGAGGGGATAGGTATTCCAATTGAGAACCAAAAAAATTGTTTGAATCTTTCTACAGAGCAAGTAATGTAGGCAAAATAGCAGGAACAGGATGAGGATTATCTATTGTTAAACAGTGCGTAGAGTTGCATAGTGGAAAAATAGATTTTTCCAGTGAAGTTGGTAAAGGAACTACTTTTATAGTGGAAATTCCATGAGAAAGAGTATATTCAAATTAGGGAAAAGGCAATCGGGAATGGGAAATAGAAAATTCACCATTTTCTACAGTTGCTCAAATTGCTGAAGTCAACAATTTGTTGATTTTAGGGAATAGGGAATAAGGAAGAGAAAAAAATACTGTACTTCATTCAAAGATGAGGGGATAGGTATTCCAATTGAGAACCAAAAAAATTGTTTGAATCTTTCTACAGAGCAAGTAATGTAGGCAAAATAGCAGGAACAGGATGAGGATTATCTATTGTTAAACAGTGCGTAGAGTTGCATAGTGGAAAAATAGATTTTTCCAGTGAAGTTGGTAAAGGAACTACTTTTATAGTGGAAATTCCATGAGAAAGAGTATATTCAAATTAGGGAAAAGGCAATCAAGAATGGGAAATAGGAAATTCACCATTTTCTACAGTTTCTCAAATTGCGGAAGTAAACAAGTTTTGGATTTTAGGGAATAGGGAATAAGGAAGAGAAAAAAATACTGTGCTTGATTAATTATGATAACCACTATATAAATTTTTTGTACAGGAAAAAATATCAGTAGTTTTCAAGCTAAAAACTATCTACTTATTATGAATTTGGCAAAAAATGTTCATTAATAGATAATGGGTAATAGATAATTACCTCTGGTTAAAACCGTAAGGGAATTGAATATAAGGAAATATTATTTCTTGTCTTGGTCGTTTTCAGCTGTCGCCGACATGAAACGCGGAGCAACTTGAATTGCCGAGCTTTCCGTAGGGTGGGATGGCTAAGTTTCTTCGCTATATCCAATCTCCCCTTGAGAAGAAAAAAATTCCTTTTAGGGAATCCTTTTATTACAGAAGAGGTAATTATTAATTATTAATTATTAATTGTTGAACATGTTTATAATTTTGCTATAGAAGGTAACTAGCTGATAATAATCATGCTAAATCTGGCCGATAGAGTATTATGAGTGTATGGAGGAGGAGATGGTTTAACCTAATTTAGAATAAAATATCTTTAGTCACTAGATTTGATATTATTGCTTTTAGAGTAGATTGGGGAAATCCTTGACTAATAATGTAGTAATATTTAAAGTCTGACAACTGACAACTGATAACTGAAATGACATCCCCTGATTAAATTTTACTGCTGAACCTTGCAAAAAATGTGGTATTTTTTTCCTATAAAGTAAAGTTAAACAGGAGTAATTTATGGCTTTAACAGAGTCCACAATGTTGACATTGGCAACTCTAGCGCCAAATTTTCAGTTACCAGATGTAGTTTCCGGCGAGATAATTTCTCTATCAACATTTGAAGGAAAAAAAGCATTATTAGTAATGTTTATTTGTCGTCATTGCCCATTTGTAAAACACGTTCAATTAGAACTTGCTAAAATTGGCAAAGATTATCTTCCAAAAGATGTGGGAATTGTCGCTATTAGTTCCAATAATATTGAAACTAACCCTGATGATGCTCCAGATAAACTCAAAGAAATGGCATTAGAATTAGGATTGAATTTTCCCTATTGTTTTGATGAAACTCAAGAGGTAGCAAAATCTTATACTGCTGCTTGTACTCCGGATTTTTTCTTGTTTGATGCTGATTTTAAATTAGTATATAGAGGGCAATTAGATGATAGTCGTCCTAGTAATGAAAAACCAGTAACGGGAAGTGATTTACGAGCAGCTCTAGATGCAGTTTTAGCAGGAAAAAATATAGGCGAAAAACAAAAGCCTAGTATAGGTTGTAATATTAAATGGAAACCAGGAAATGAGCCTTCTTATTTTGGTTAGAGGTAATTTCAAAAATGGTTGAAATAAAGTCTAATATTGACAGGAGATAATATAACAACTTAATCGTAACTATTGACTTATTAGGTATCAGCAATTAGTGGATTTTATAAAATCAGAAACTTTTGCTGAAATAGTAGTAGATAAACTTGTTTGTCACTCCATCAGGTAGAAAATTTATGAAATTTGAGCTGAAATTTTCACAGAATCAGGATTTACGCAGAAACCATATATATAGCGTTCAAAACTAGAACGTTATAGTTTTTAAACTCTATATATAGTAATTTTCCCTAAGTCCTGAGCATAACTACTATTTCTGTTATGATCATACCCTGAACAAACAGAATCAGGATTTATGGATAAACCATATATATAGCGTTCAAAACTAGAACGTTATAGTTTTTAAACTCTATATATAGTAATTTTGCCTAAGTTATGAACATAACTACTATTTCTGTTACGATAATAGCCTTAACAAACAGAATCAGGATTTA
>NZ_JAAHGT010001289.1 GCF_010672385.1 Okeania sp. SIO2F4 | reverse complement strand
AAAGCTAATTTAGCAGCTCCCACAATACCAGCTTGATTACCTAATTTTGCAGTTAATAATTGTAAGTTTAAATAAGAACTAAAAAGAACTCGTCGCTCAATTTCAGCCTTAGTTGCAGGGAAAAAAAGTTCTGATGCAGCACTGATTCCACCACCAATAATTATTGCCTCTGGAGTTAAAATATAAATCAAACTTGTCAACCCTACTCCTAAAATTCGTCCGTAGTTTTGCCAAAATTCTAGGGCAAACTTATCTCCAACTAAAGCTAAATTGGCTAATTCTAAAGGTTCTTTTCCTGTATCTCGACGAACCGCTTGAACAGAAACATATTGTTCTAAAGATCCATTATTACCACTATTACAATCAGGTCCATCAGGATTTAAAGTAATTAACCCCAACTCTCCCGCAGCACCAGTATGACCCACAAATAATTGGCTATCTAAAATAATTGCTCCTCCGACACCAGTACCCAGGGTAAGCATAATCATATTTTTAAACTGACTACCTGCTCCTAGCCAAGCTTCTCCTAAACCAGCACAGTTAGCATCATTAGCTATAACTACTGGTAAATCTGTCTTTTCCTCCAACAATTTGGCTAGAGGAACCTCTTGCCAATCAGCCAAGTTTATTGCTATTCTAGATATTTTACTTTCAGAATCAACAGGACCAGGCACTCCAATACCTATTCCTTGGATAGTTCCTAATTTGTCTAGTTGAGGTTCTTTTCTCAGAATATATATTGTCTCTTCTATTACATCAATAACTGCTTTTGGGGTGGCAGGTTGAGGAGTTGGTACACTCAAAGATTGATGACATACTCCATCCCTAGCAAAAACCCCAAGTTTAATTGTTGTTCCACCTATATCAATACCTATGACCAGAGACTTCATTTAAGAAAGCATTTATAAAGTAAATTTTAAAGGAAAAATCTTGCTATTTGCTGGGTTACGGCGTACCTTAAATCACGAAAAATTACAGTCCTATGCCAGCTTAACCCACCCTAATGGACTGACATAGCTAATTTTGTGCAAAATTGTAGTGGCGTGTCAAGCTTAAAATAGTGGAATAGATTTTTGATGTCAAGCTTTGAAAAATCAGCATCGTACCATTTTGCTAAAGTAACATTTAAGACTTGACACGATAGTAGACTGACACAGCTAAAAGTGTGCAGAGCGCTTTTTTCGTCTCGCACCCCATCCCCCCATCCCCCCATCACCCCATCCCCCCATTTTCTAATGCACTATTTAAGGTGTGTCGGTCTAGTAGGGTGTGTTATACGGCTTAAATTCAGATTATGAAAGGGATTCAGTAATCCGTCGCAGGATACCATTTTAGCTGTGTCGGTCTACTACAAAAGCTTAAAGTTTTGTTTATAAACCGTCTCTAAAATCTTTCAACACTAGAATTAAATATAGGTTCAACCCGAATGGCAATTATAGCTGAAGGGCGAACCACCATATATTCTCCTTGAATAGTCTTAATAGGTACATTAACAAACTCTTGAGAGTCATGTTTTGGAACTACAACCCCACTGTACCAGGTTTGAAAATCTTTAAGAGAAAGAAAACGTACTTCTTCACGAGCGCCACCTTCTAATAATAGGTGTATAGCAAATTCATCAGGCTGTCTGGGCATATCTTTTATCAGTTATCAGTTATCAGTTATCAGTACCTCTATTGAATAGGAAGGTTTGAAATAATTTACAATACTGAAGTTTATTATTTTAATCCCCTTCAAGGAGGAAGCTTGATATCTTAATATGGGGTTGGTAATTGGTAAGATGATTTTCTACTAGGAGTGATACCCATCATTTACTCTGGTCAAATATTTAGAGGTATCAGAAACAGATTACTATTAAAGTTTCATCTCTTGATTTACCAATGCTCTTAATTTTTTGCTTAAAAGTTAAAAGTAA
>NZ_JAAHGT010001288.1 GCF_010672385.1 Okeania sp. SIO2F4 | reverse complement strand
CAGGACTTACGCAAAGACACTATATATAGCGCATGCGCTATATATAGCGATATAGCTGCCGCACTTGCTCCGCCAACGCTTAAAAAAAATGTAGCGATCGCCTCAAGATTTTAGCCATTAATTCAAGAGTCAGAAAAATACCTACAAAATCAGGCGTTGCTCTGAATTTTATTGTGGGTTTTTCCAGCTCTTGTATCAGATAATCTCAGAGTAATTCATGCTTAACTTGGTAAATAGTTTTCCCTATTTTCACTGCTAATATGCATCAAAAAATTCCAGACTAATATAGCACAGGCTATATGATTTTTCTGAATCTTCCTGAGACGACATTGACAAAACTCGCTTGCGTGTTAATTGCTTAATTCTGGCGTGAAATTCTTCAATTTTCCATCTGGTTTGAGATTCAAACTCTACTGCATCTACTGAAGCTTGACATAAGTCATTACTTGCAATACCCAACTGTCCTCTTGGTAGAAATAGTTCCCCGTATGGAACTTGACTTTTTGATCTCAAAGGAATTCCTTTTATTTTGATTATTTTACCTGATATTTTTTCTGGCTCATTCCAAGTTAATTCTTCTATCTTTTTAGATTTTTCTATACCACCAGTATCATCTACGCGCGCGATTTATTTTTAAGGGACAGTCATAAGTTTTTTCCATATTATCTATTAATCCCATTAACCTTTGTGTGGCATACCAACTATCCATTAACACAGTTTTAAATGGTAATTTTTTCTGATTTACCACACATAAAATCATTTCTTCTACATGGTCTAACTCGCGTTTTTTTATCAGTATCTGGGTCATAAATTCGATAATCAAGAGTGCCAAAACTGTTCGATTTTTGGATGAAAATATATACAATTTACTATTCCTATACCACGTTAGCGCAGCTTTGCGTAAGCAAACTACTTGATGCTCATTACCACTGTACTGTCGCCGAACCAATTCAATTTTATTACTATGCTTCTTGTTAAGAACTGTATCATCAAATATTAAATAACCATCTGTATTTGCTATAATTTCTTTTTTAACATTTCTCCATAAATCTTGGCGATCAAAGTTTTCTATTTTTAAATAACGATTTATCTTGTCATGGCTAACATTTTCTAGGTGATTTGCTAAAGAGCGTGATAGTATAATTTGTATGAGAATTGAGTAGATACTGGTATGGTATCAATATAGTTAAAATTCATCTTGTCATCTCAAATTAACAATAAGATAATATAATTATAGTAGAATTAAGCTATTTTAGCAAAATTTATTTACAATTAGCTAAAATAAATTTAAAGAGCCTATCTTTAATATTATTAATATTAGTGATGATAATTTTTTTGTTCAGGCGATCGCTACATTTTTTCAAAGCGTTGGCGGAGCAAGTGCGGCAGCTATATCGCTCTACGCACGTATACGCTATATATAGTGTCTTTGCGTAAGTCCTGTCAATTTATGAAACTTACCCGCATTTTTAAGCTAGACGGACTACTACAAGTAATAATAATTTAATCAATTAATTGTGAGTAACGATGATTTTTAATTTTCTCAAATGTGCCATTATAAGCAAAGTTTCTGACCATATCTGCTTTAAAGAAATTATGTGGAAAACCAAGTTCAATTTGACTGACTCGATCTAATTGCTGAATTTGTTCGGGGGATAATTTTACATCGACGCATTGGAGATTATCCTCAATATGAGAAATTTTTCTAGCTCCAATAATTGGAATTACGCCTTTATTTAATAACCAACTTAAAGCTACTTGTGAGGAACTTTTTCCTATTTGTTGAGCAACTTTATCTACTTCTTGAGCAATAGTAGTGTTGCGATCGCTATTATCCAAAAAATCTTTCATCATTTCATTATCAAATCTGCGCTCTTCTGAGGTGGGATTAGCTTTGGTATATTTCCCACTCAACC
>NZ_JAAHGT010001287.1 GCF_010672385.1 Okeania sp. SIO2F4 | reverse complement strand
ACTCGTCCTACTATATCCCTTGGTAGCACTGGTGAAGATGTGAAAGATTTACAAAAAGTTTTGAATGCCACTGTTGCTGATACTAGCTTAGTAGTTGATGGAATATTTGGTAATCTTACAAAGGAAGCTGTCATAGCTTTTCAAAAATACTATGGTTTAACTGCGGATGGAATTGTGGGTTCCCAAACTTGGGCAGTAGTAGATACAATTGTCCGCGCTACTATATCCCTTGGTAGCACTAGAGAAGATGTAGAATATCTACAAAGACGGTTAAAAATGGTATTGGATTTGGTTCTTTGGTAGTTGATGGAATATTTGGTGTAGCAACAGAAGAAGCTGTGAAGAAATTCCAAAAATTCAATGATTTAACTGTGGATGGAATTGTTGGCAGTCAAACTTGGGGAAAATTAGAATTGATCGATGTTTAGAGTTGAATTCACTAATCAAAACTAATCAGGACTTACGCTAGGGCGCTATACATAGCCTCTACTAATTGAGGCGATATAGCTGTCGCACTTGCTCCCTCCGCCAACGCTATAAATTTTCAAGCGATATAGCTGCCGCACTTGCTCCCTCCGCCAACGCCTCAATATTTCTGCCATTCTTAAAGCAAGAGAAAAAAATACCTATCAAATAAAAATAGCCCTGAATTTTAAAGATACTACTGCTCCATTTCATTAATTTTGATGGGTTTAATTCTATATTAATGAAATGGACCACTAGAGCAAAGCTTTGGTAATTGTCGCTGGGTATGGAATTACTGTCTGAACTTGATGAATGAAACGTACAAAAACACTGTTCAATAATTAATAATTAATAATTAATAATTAATAATTATTAATTACCTCTTCTTAGAAAGAAGAGGATTGACTAAAAGGATTTTTTTTCTTTTTTCTCCATGAATGGAGAGGCTTTATACCTTAATTTTTCGGTAAAGGGCTATCGGGTTATGAGGTGAAAAAACTTATACCTGGTCTTAAAAAAGAGTATAAATGGTTAAAGTTAACCTATTCTGAGTGCTTACAACAAGTCTGTTGAAATCTAGGTGTTGCCTTTAACAATTTCTTTGAGAAACTAGCTCAATACCCTATTAAATCAAAGCATGGTAAGCAATCTATTCAGTACCCTCAAAATGTTACGGCTCTTAAAAATAGCTTAAAACTGCCAAAGATAGGAGAAGTTAAAGCTATTATTCATAGACTTATTGAAGGTAAAATCAAAACCGTTACTGTATCTAAAAACCGCTGCTATCAATATTTTGCTTCTGTATTGTTTGAGGATTCTCAAGAAAAAACAGCAGAACGCACTGATGGTAAAGCAATAGGAATTGACGTTGGTTTAAGTCATTTCTGTATTACCAGTGATGGCTCTAAGTTTGAGAATCGAAAAATTTTAACTAAACATGTTCATGTCGGCTAAGAGCTGAAACGGAATTTCAAACGGAAGCAACAGCAATTATCTAGAAAACAAAAAAGTTCTAACAACCTCAACAAAGCTAGAAAGAAAGTTGCTAGAGTTCATCGTAAAATTGCTAAGTGCCGTGAAGATTTTCTGTACAAGTTATCGCGTAGGATAGTTGATGAAAACCAAGTCATAGTAACTGAAAATCTTAACGTAAAAGGAATGATGCGCTCATCATTGTCTAGCTAAGGCGATAGGACAAGCTGGATGGGGAATGTTTATGAGTATGCTGAAATATAAAGCAGAAAACGAAGGTAAAGTTGATCAAGAAGTTGATAGATTTTTTCCCAGTTCCAAGACAAGTCATATTTGCTTAAATCAAGTTGGAAGCTTACCTCTTGATGTCAGACAATGGACTTGCGAGAACTGTCACACCAAACACGACACAGATGTTAACGCTGCAATTAATCTCACAGATGAGGGACTACGAATTTTGACCTGTGGGACGCGGGACAAAGCCG
>NZ_JAAHGT010001286.1 GCF_010672385.1 Okeania sp. SIO2F4 | reverse complement strand
CAGCGCTAGGGAATAGGGAATAGGGAATAGGGAATAGGGAATAGTAGACTCTCAAAGGGTTTCAGGATTTATAAATTTCAAACACCTTAATGCGTAACGCTATATAATTAAGAAACAAAGTCTCCTGCCCCTTTCAAGGACGGAAGTACAGATAACTGATAACCAATAACTGATAACTGAGATGAGTGATGAAAAACAAGCAATTTTAGCAGCAAATCAAGCATTTTATCGAGCTTTCGAGAAACGGGACATTGCAGCTTTGGATGGCATTTTGTCCAAGGGTATCGGCACGGTTTGTATCCATCCAGGTCGTGATGCCATTCGTGGTTTTGATAAGATTCGTAGTTCGTGGGATTTAATCTTTAAAAATATTGATTATATAGAAATCGATCTTGATGTGATTACGACGGAAATTAATGGGGATATTGGTTATGTTATTTTGGTGGAAAATTTAATGCAAGTGAATGGAGGGAGGAGAATAAAAGCTCAGTCAATGGCAACGAATATTTTTGAGCGGATGGGGGGAAATTGGTATTTGATTCATCATCATGGTAGTCCGTTGATTAAGTAAGTTAATTTCGGTAGTAACGTGTCTAGCTTAAAAAAACCCAACCCCCCAACCTTCTTCCCTACTAGGGAAGGGGGAAACATATTCGAGAGGGGTTGGGGGAGAGGTCTTCTATTATGCTCAAACTTATCCACAAAACAGAGCAAGAGGGACTACTACAGAAATATTAATAAATATGAATTGCCAGCCAAATTGTTTCTATATTTGTATCGGTTGATATGACTTTATGTGGAGTTTTTGCCGGGATAAAAATATGGCTATCTTTAACTAATTTTGTTGCTGTTTGATTGATTTCTAATACAGCAGAACCTTGCAGTAAGATTACCCATTCATCTTCCTCTTGGATAAACTCTTCACTGACAAAATTAGGGGGTGAAATTATTTTATTAATTTTGACGTTTTTATGGGATAATAAATTGTTAAATATCTCTTCCATGATTTTGATAAAATTCGGTATAATGACGACAATTATACAATAATATCAATAGTTGCAGTCAAATAATGATGATTAGTTATTGTAAGTCCGCAGCGACTGCAACGGAGTGGAAGGAAGCAATCTCGCGCCACCCCTGAGATTGCTTCCGCTTCGTCGCTGCGGACGATTTTTTAGCTGGATTATATATCAGTTATCCTTTTCCACCATCCGTACATCCGAGACAAAATTCCTATCTAGCTCTTTTGTTGTTGCCGACAACGTTCAAGATTTTCTCGCACAGTCTGAGTATTAGGATGTTCCTCACCGAATGTTTGTTCACACATATCTAATGCTTGTTGGTACAAAGGTTCTGCTTCTGAGTATCTCCCTTGAGAATCATATAATAAAGCTAGGTTTTTGAGGTGGGTAGCAAGGGATGGATGATTTTCGGATAGGGCGATTTTGACGATTTCGATAGCTTGTAGATACAAGGGTTCTGCTTCCGAGTATCTCCCTTGAGAATTATATAATACTGCTAGGTTGTTGAGGTCGCCTGCAAAAGAGGGATGATTTTCAGGTAGGGCAATTTTGTCGATTTCGATAGCTTGTAGATACAAAGGTTCGGCTTCTGAGTATCTCCCTTGAGATTCATATAATACTGCTAGGTTGTTGAGGTGGGTGGCACGTTCGGGATGATTTTGGGGTAGGGCGATTTTGTCGATTTCGATGACTTTTTGGTACAAAGGTTCTGCTTCCGAGTATCTCCCTTGAGAACGATATAATTCTGCTAGGTTGTGGAGGTCTCTAGCAAAGTCGGGATGATTTTGGGGTAGGGCGATTTTGTCGATTTCGATGGCTTGTTGGTACAAAGGTTCTGCTTCCGAGTATCTCCCTTGAAAACGATATAACTTTGCTAAATAATTTAGATTACTTGCTAAATCTTCCA
>NZ_JAAHGT010001285.1 GCF_010672385.1 Okeania sp. SIO2F4 | reverse complement strand
GACAAGTTATGAATAAGCATTTGAGAGGCTTTTTCCTGAGAAAAGTGTATTGAAAAGTACATTTTTTTAAGAAATTCACCCCAAGATTCTTACTCCCCCCTCTTCCCCCTCTTCCCCCTCTCCCCACCCTCCCACAAGGTTTTCAGGAGTTCCTTATCAGGGATAGGTAGGGAAGGGGGGCAGGAGGGTTAGGTTTTTAGGATTTATCCATCTATCACAGAATAGGTAATTATTAATTATTAATTATTAATTATTGAAAAGCTGAATTACACCTTGGTCAAAAATATGATTATTAACATCAATACCCCTAACAATTAAACGGTCATTATAAACATCAAAAGCAGCAAAACTAAAATCACTTGTAGAATATTCAGTCCACTCCGATCTATCTACAAGACGTTGTTTTGCTCCAGCACCACAGGTTAAATAAGTAGTACCATTTATTGCGCGAGTTCTTTCATAATCATGTTCATGTCCGTTAATATAAACTTGAACCTGATACTTTTTAAACAGGGGAGTTAAAATATCAATAAATTTTTCATTTAAGCCATACATTCCAGAAGAATAAATTTGATGATGACCAAATACTATTTTCCAGGGTGCTTTGCTGTTACTTAGTTCTTTTTCTAGCCAATTTAATTGAGATTCCCAGTCAGCATTAATATTAGTATCTAAGGCAAAAAATTGAATTGGTTTATACTCAAAAGTATAGTATCTTCCTGCCATATTAAAATTTGGATATTCTAGTTCCCACTCTCCATTATTACTTCTAAGATCGTGGTTACCCAGACAGGCATAAAATTTTACTTTATTGTCTAATAAAGCTTTGTATGGTTTCTCAAAAACATCGCCAATTTTTTCAATTTCTCCATCTTCATAGATATTATCACCACCAAGAATTACAAAGTCAAAAGGATATTGTAAATAATAGCGTCTCATAGCTTTAGCTACAGCAAATTGATCTTTGCCTCCTGTACCAGTATCGGCAACAGAAACAAACCGAAAAATAGGATTAGTTTTGAGAGAGGAAAAATTATACCGTTTCACAGAAGTTAAAACTCAAAAGTCAAAAGTAATATTTTATCAGGTCAAAATTTTGACGCTACAGTAATTTCAGGAAATTATTTCACATCTAAAGTTTGAAACTATTTATAACATTCTTTTTTCACGCTTGGTATTGCTTAACGTAAGCATTTAGCACTCAGGTATCAACTATCAGCTTCTGAGCTACATCTATAGTTTTCTGCAACAGAATTGTATGCAAAATCATGGTTTTTGTGCTTTAATTCTATGGTTTAAAATGTAATATAAGCTGAACTAATCCTTGCTTTATTCATTAAAAAGCTGAGTGCTCAGAGCTGACCGCTAATAACTGAATGCTTAGTGACGCTACTTAGACTAGCTAAAAATAAAAATTGACGACGTTTTATACTCATAATTAATGGGAAAATAAATTAACAGGACTTACGCACCCAAACAAGAAACCGGGTTTATTGCCCTGATTATTGTTTCTCAGGAAATTTCATCGATCGACCCGGTTTCTGCGTCAGTCCTAATTAAGTAGAAAAAGGACTATAGTCCACAGTACAAATTTGTCTTTTATTTTATCGCTTTATTAGTCGATTTGCTTAGTCCAAAAGGTATAGAAAAAATGTCAGAAGACCAATCAAACCAACCAAATTCAGAACAACCTGAAACAGAAGCAGTTTCCCAGGAAACAACAGAAACTCCTTCTATCACCTCCGAAACCCAACCTCAAGAACAACCTATTACCGAGAATGAATCAGTTGTGGCCAAACCTGGACTTTGGCAGCAAGTTTTGGGGTTAATTCGTTCCTTACTACCAGAGTCCCTAAGTCAGAAGCTTTCTGATGGGTTGTTGACTGGGGCGATCGCTGGTATTTTTGCCCTAATTCTGGTAATTATTTTTGTTTCTA
>NZ_JAAHGT010001284.1 GCF_010672385.1 Okeania sp. SIO2F4 | reverse complement strand
GAAAAACCATCCTTTTTGGTCTGAAATTGACCACAAGGCTTTTTTGTCTAAAAATCTGTTTAATTTAGCTAACTACTATTATCGTCAATATTTCTTTACTACTCAAAAGAAATTCAATTTTACTGAACTTTATCACCAGGTATCTAAAAGTGACGATTATCAAGCTTTACCTACCAAGGTAAGTAAGCAAATTATTAGGAGATTAGATAAAAGTTGGACAAGTTATTTTTCGGCTTTAAAAGAATGGAAAAAACAGCCAAGTAAATTTTTAGGAAAACCGAAAATTCCCAAATATAAACATAAGACAAAAGGCCGAAATATTCTGCCCTATCCAGATGAATCAATATACAAAAAATCCTTAAAAAAAGGAATTTGTCATCTGTCTATGAGTGAAATAAAAATTCCCACCTCACAGACAGAAATAATAGAGGCAAGAATCGTCCCCAAAAGTAGCTGTTATATAATAGAAATAGTCTATGAAAAATCAGAGTCAACAACAGAAAATCAACAAGTAGCAGGAGTCGATTTAGGAGTAAATAATTTAATGGCTGTAACTACAAATCAAACAGGAACAGCACCTCTGTTGATTAAAGGCAGACCATTAAAAGCAATTAACACCTTTTATAATAAACAGCGCTCTAGTTTACAATCTAAATTAAAAACCAACCAGAATCACTTTGATTCTCCGAAGTTAAAAAAATTAACTCATAAACGAAATTGTCGAGTAGAAAATTATCTCCATACAGCAAGTAAAAGAGTAATAGATTGGTGTTTAAACCAGGAAATAGGAATCTTAATTATCGGGCATAATCAGACCTGGAAACAAGAAATAAAATTAGGAAAAAAGAACAATCAACAATTTGTGAACATCCCTCATTATAGGTTGATAGAGATGTTAACATATAAAGCCAAATTAAAAGGAATAAAAGTAATAATAACAGAAGAATCTTATACATCTCAATCGAGCTGTTTAGATGGGGATGACTTACCAAAATATGGAGAGGAAAAACCGAAATTTAGTGGAAAAAGAGTAACAAGAGGGTTGTATAAAACCAGGGAAAATAAATTATTAAATGCCGATGTAAATGGGTCATTAAATATAATTAAAAAAGTAATTCCTGATGTCTTTGACCAAGGAATAAAGGGTTTGCCGTTTAACCCTGTGGTGGTCGACCCACTACGAATGACTAGACTTTCAGACCTTTGAGTAAGTTTAAGTAAGTTTAGTTGAGCGGTGAATATTTAAGGTACGAGTCAAATTACCATGATTGCAAAGATAATGAAAATTACCAGCTGCTTCAAACTGACATTGCACAGCAAACTCTAAAAGTTGTAGACAGGTCTTTTAAGTCATTTTTCAACTTAATAGAGAAGGCTAAAGAAGGTAATTATCGGTAATATAAAACTCACTGGTACGGCTCTGAGGTAGTAGTCATTGATAGATTCTTTCCATCATCAAAAACTTGCTCAAACTGCGGTCATGTCCAAGATATGCCCTTAAATGTGAGAACTTATGACTGCCCCGATTGTGGGATATCTATAGACCGCGTATGAGATGCAAGTATTAATTTAAGAAATGCGGTCGGGCAAGACCCGTGAATCCCTGTGGATGAGTAACCGCCGACGGCCTTAGGGACGTTGCATGCAACGTCCGTACAGCAGGAAGTCAACAGTAAAATATCACGCTTAGTGAGGTTTTATATCGGTTTTATGAAGCAGTGTCAATCTAGGTTCACAATAACTATTAGTAGTAACTATAAATACAAAAACAAATGTCAGAATCAACTATTGAATCGATCCTACAAGAAAAACGTCTTTTTTCACCTCCGACGGAATTTTCCAAAATAGCCCATATTAAAAGCATAGACCAATACAAAGAACTCTACGAAAAAGGAAGAACTGACCCAGAAGGATTTTGGGCAGAACTAGCCGAAACAGAATT
>NZ_JAAHGT010001283.1 GCF_010672385.1 Okeania sp. SIO2F4 | reverse complement strand
TGGTTAGCTTTGGATGCTTGGAAAACTTTTCAACTGGAAGGAGAAGATTATGAAAATGCTTTTCAAAGATGGCGTTTAAAGAAAAAGGTAGGGCAATCTATTGGTTCTTTGGCAGATAAATTTTTCAAGAGTCTACAGTCTTGAATAATAATCAGCAGAATTCCTCAGTATAGGGAAGAAGAAGGTTTTTTATGATTAGTAAAAAGCATTTGAGATTCCTTCTTCTCCCTTTCTAATCAAATAAGCAAACTAACTTCAATAATTAATAATTAATAATTAATAATTACCTCTTCTGAAAACGGAAAGCTCCGAAACGACCGCTTTTTCTCCCATATTAGGAGAGGCTTTAAACCTTAGTTTTTCGGTAACTGATTAACAAAGTAGTCATCAGGACTTACGGATAATCACCATATATAGTAGTAGTTAACGGCAGTTAGCCCCTACAGATAGTGTATAATTTTATTTTTTGCCTAAGTCCTAGTCATCCTAATATTGACGTTAATTTTTCTACAAAAAGCTCTATTGGAGCTGATACAGCAGATTCCGGACTAATGTGGTAGAAATGATGGGGTAAATATTTTTGGCTTGTTTCCTATCCTACTCATTATATTCCCTACTCCCTGCTCCCTGCTCCCTACTCCCTAAAACCTTCAATACATGTACCTCATAACGCGGGGAAACCGCTGTATTACTATGAGATTTATCAACCCCAAAATTGATTATGCCTTTAAAAGAATATTCGGCTCTGACCAAAGTCAAGAGATACTAATCAGCTTTTTAAATGCAATTATTTACAATGGTGAAAGTATCATCAAATCTATCACAATCATCAACCCATATACTCCTGGTAAGATTATCACTTTAAAAGAAACTTATTTAGATATAAAAGCAGTTTTAGAAGACCGTTCGGTTGTAATTATTGAAATGCAAATCGCTACTACAATTGCTTTTGATAAACGAGTAGCTTATAATCTCTCAAAAACTTATGCTAATCAATTAGAAAGAGGAGAACGTTATCATTTACTAAATCCAGTTATTGCTGTGACAATAACAGATTTTGTTATGTTTAAAGATACTGAAAAAGTTGTTACTAAGTTTGTCTTTAAAGAGGAAGACGAATCATTTGAATATAAGTCAAATTTACTAAGACTAATATTTGTAGAATTGCCAAAATTTCAGAAAACTTTAGCAGAATTACAGACATTAATAGATAAGTGGATTTATTTTCTTAAGGAAACTTCCCACTTAGAAACAATTCCAGAAGTATTGGGAGAAGTACCAGAAATAGAACGTGCTTTAAATATTGCTAATCAAGCCAATTTTTCCTTAGAAGAATTAGATGAAGTAGACCGACGGGGGATGGCTTTGCAAGATGAAAGAGGCAGAATAAATGCTGCTAAATTAGAGGTATTAATGCGTATACTAAATAAACAATTTGGTGAAATTTCTCAAGAGATAACTCGCCAGTTTGATTATTTATCTGATACAGATTTTGATGATTTAGCTGAGGCTGTTTTGGATTTTAATAATCTGGATGATTTATTAAGTTGGTTGAAGGAGAGAATATCTTTTGATGATTAATTAAACTAAATTGATACAGCATTTTCCTACTTGATGAAGTACACATACTAGGGAATAGGGAATAGGGAATAGGGAAGATGGGTCGGAGGATAGAGAATAAGCAAAAAAATATTTACCCCGTCAATTAACCACATTAATCTGGAATATTTTGTATTATACCAATTCCAAAAAATAACGCTATACTTCCTCAAAACTTCAGTTATTAAGTAGGGCTTGCTGATTAATTCTAAAAGTATTGAAATATAAAGGTTTTGGCATTTTATAGTTGAAAAAAGTACCAGCTTTTCGCACTTATAAAGCTCATGCATGCTAGTATCTTAGGATGATTATGGCAGAAAAATTGAGAGACAATTCTTACTCCTAGC
>NZ_JAAHGT010001282.1 GCF_010672385.1 Okeania sp. SIO2F4 | reverse complement strand
GCGATCGCTCTTCAGAATCTGATGTTCACTATAAATTTGGCGATAAGCTGCCCAAATTAATTCATCCCACTCTGAACCAGAAGGTAAAGATTCAGCAGAATAAATAATTGGTTGGTCGTCACCAGGGACTTCATAACCCGCAACCCGTGAATTTTGACTTATGGGTTTGTATTCTAATAATGGAATCGCCACGTCAGAATCTCCTTAAAATTATTAAATGTGATTTATCAAGTGTGGCCATAGCACACTAAACTTTACCGTGATTCAGAAAATTGCATCAATAGCCAACCTTTAGATTAAGGGATTGAGGCGATCCAAGTCTTACTTTTATTAACTTACGCAACAATCTGTAATATTTTTGATATAGCAGGGAACAGGAAACACTTAACTGGGAACAGTTAGAAAAACATTTCCACTTTCTAGATTCATCATCTGATTTCTAACTTCCATAGTAGTCACCAGGGCAGTTAGGACATTCTCGCGACTCTCAAATATAGTTACAGCAAGAATGTACGGTGGAATTGCCATTTCCCCTACTTCTGACTTCTGACTTCTGACTTCTGACTTCCGGTATACTTACCAGCCAAAAGCAGAATAAAATTGTGTCGCATCCTGTAATGCTTCTGCCTCTGAATCTGAGTTACTTTCCTCTAGCCGAACTTCCGTGCAAAAAGTAGAAGTATTAAATCCACCAAACCGCTTCACTGCACTGCTTCGCATCCTCAGATTAGGGCTAGGAAACCAGAATCTTTCAATAGAACTCATAGTTTCATATTCTGTAATTAGATTTAGCCCATCCTCATCATCCATCTCAAACAGTCCCACCACTGGGACAATTTCAGCATAGCCACGCTCTCGCAACATTCTGCCTTTTCTAGGATTTTCTGGGTCAGGAACAATAGCAAATACAGTTGACCCCTTGTGATTTTCATCATTTTTATCCCATGCCATGGAGCCATCCCAAGTAACAAAAGCCCCTCCAGCTGCCAAATTTGGATCGATTTCGTGCATTTTGCAGATTTCTACTATTTTTGGATCTTTAGCATCCAAGCTAGTTACTTGAATATCTGAGCTGCCCATTTCCGCTTGTCTAAAGGCTAGGTGATGGGTTGTCCGTTGCGATCGCCACTTACCAGCACTTCTTTGAAAAAATTCCATTGCGTCCATTAGCCACTTCTCCATTTTTCAACTTCATAAGACATTAGTCCTAACCTAATTATCATAGAACTTCTAGCATCAACTACTCCGCCTCATAGAAGGACAGAGTTTCTAGTACCCCATACCCACCTATTTAGCATTGTTTCTGACGCTTCCTTGCCACCATTTGCTTCATGTTTCCACAATCAGTAGGGATGGCCAACTATTCGTCTCAAGAGGTCAGTTCCTGACCCCTTGCCCAAGTCAAGCAGACTTGAGCTGAATTGATATCTCTGTCTAGATGGTACTCGTTACTGCCATCGGCAATTTATTTGCTTTGGGATATGCTATGGCCGACTTGTTGCCAAGCTCCCTATCGAGGTACGGGTTGCAATCCTCACGAGCTTGCGGGTTTGTTACAGATATGCCTCGCTATAACGATTTTAGCCTGCTAAGGCCTCTAATGGGAAATGTTCGTCTCACTGGCTCGATGCGAGTGAGACTCACCGCTATCCTGCCCCATCTTCAGGGAAGCAAGACGGGGATAATCGCGTATTAGTTTTATTTAAACCCTGCCCTTAAGAGCGAGGTTTTATTAAATTAATGTTAACTTTTGTCGAATAAATTAATTTCATAATGTACATGATGGACAGTATGTCAAGTAAATGTTACGATAATTTACATATTAGGAAATATATACATTGAGCATAGTCATGGCCTTAAAATATTGGCCAATATCTATTATCTAAACAAGGAGGATTCAACTATGGAAATGTCTAGCAGCTTAACTATGGAGCAACAATTCAAATT
>NZ_JAAHGT010001281.1 GCF_010672385.1 Okeania sp. SIO2F4 | reverse complement strand
AGAAGGATGGGTAGTTTTTGTATGGTTATTTTGGTTTTTGGTAGTTAAGCGATCGCCACAGAGTAGTTGCTATCGCTTAATAATTTTATACCTATTCTATTGTAACAATATTTTTTGAAATTGGTATAACATTAGTAAAAATGAGATTTGGAGACTAAAACCCTACATTTTTTTTCACAAATAATTTACTATTGCTAAAGCTGATAGCTGATAGCTGACGGCTGAATGCTTACTTTTTTTGTAGTTAGGGAAGACCAGGATTTTGCCATATAGTAAAATTCAATAAAGAGCAAGGGTTTTCCCTATTCCCTACTCCTTTTTTACTGTAACGACCTTTTTTAAATTTGGTATTAGATCACTTAGTTTAGGTTTTCAATCAGTGATTTTAATCACACAAAAGCTTTAAACGAATTACCTAAACATATTACTAAACTCATCATCAATACTGATATAGTTCATTAATTTCCAAGATCAAATTCATATATTGTGAAGATAAATATCACTACATTAATCTTGATAATAACGGATAATAATCTGAACCCACTTAAGGAAAATTTTCACATGACAACTTACGAAGAACTATTAAATCATAAGAATAGTCATCTAGAGGAAGAAGTACGGCGTCTGCAAGAATCAGTAAATATACTAGAACAACGCCACCAGGCAATGGTCACTATTCACCAGATGATAGAATTTTTACAAGTATGCGCAAAAATTGAAGACACAACTAAACTGCTAGCAGAATTTCTCCAAAGATTATTTCCAGGGTTTTCTGGCAGTGTATTCTTAACAGATGAGTGTAATCGTATATTTGAAAGAGTTACTTCTTTTGGTAAGAAAACAGATAATGAAACTTCATTGGAATTTAGTGATTGTTGGGCATTACTACGGGGACAAACTCATATTGCCAGCAATGCTCAACCAGGATTATTTTGTCATCATATCGATCAGGAAGCTCAACCTACTCAAACTATTTGTATTCCTCTTTTAACTCAAGGTAAAGTTTGGGGGTTGTTTCACCTCCGAACGGAATGTTCAGAAAAAATTAGTTGCTATCAAAAACATTTAGCTCATACTATAGCTAAACACATTTCTTTAGCATTTTACAACCTGAAACTGAGAGAAGAATTAAGAAATGATAGTATTCGTGATGGTTTAACAGGTTTATTTAATCGGCGTTATTTAGATGAATATCTCAAGCAAGAGATTATTAAAGCTAAAGGCAATCAACAACCTTTAAGTATTGTCATGGTAGATGTTGACCACTTTAAAAGATTTAACGATACTTATGGTCACGATGTTGGAGATATGGTACTTCGAGAACTGGCAAAGTTTTTACAGGGGCAAGTTCAAGAATCTGATATTGTCTGTCGTTACGGTGGAGAAGAAATGACTTTCATTTTCATAAATACCCCTTTAAGTATTGCTAAACAAAGGGCAGAAAATATTTGTTCAGGAGTGAGGGAATTATCTATACAAAATCAAGGTGAAATTCTTTCATCCCTAACTGTTTCTCTAGGAGTTGCTTGTTTTCCTTTAGATGGAACTACAGGAGAAGAGATTCTACAACGGGCAGATCGAGCTTTATATCAGGCGAAAAAAGCTGGACGTAATCGAGTTGTTCTGTATCAATTAGAGCAGTAAATTTATAGAAAAGAGGGAGTAGGGAGTAGGGAATAGGGAGTAGGGAGTAGGGGGAAATAATTTGGTGTTGCACAATAGAGAATGATATTCTAGAATTTTATTGAGAGATGGATTGTCCTTATTGTCAAAGCCATAAAGTAGTGAAAAATGGTCATCGTCAGGGAAAACAGAGTTATCTGTGTCGTGATTGTGGCCGTCAGTTTCGAGAAAGCCCCTGTCCTGCGGGTTATAGTTCTGACGTTAAAGAGCTTTGTCTAAAAATGTCTCTTAACGGCATGGGATTCCGAGCCATTGAGCGAGTGACTGGTA
>NZ_JAAHGT010001280.1 GCF_010672385.1 Okeania sp. SIO2F4 | reverse complement strand
TAATACATACTCCAGTATTGTTATTACAAAGCAGCAACATGACCCAGAATAGTTAAAGGTTTCTGCTCCTTAATAATATTCATTTGTTCCTGATTTTTCACCAACAAAGCACCTGCAAAACCCAAACTATTCACAGAAATAGACTGAAAATCTTCATACGATCGCGGCACAACTAACATCCATTCTCGCGTCACCAAAAGATTATAATCACCAGACTGTTTCCCACTCATCCCATCACTACCTTCTATACCCACTGCTTTGAGCAAAGTCAAATAACATTCTAGTATCTCAGCAGCAGACTCAACAGGAGAATGCACCCAACCAACATCTAACTTAGCTAAAGCGTGTCGAAAAGGTAGGGACGTTGCATGCAACGTACCTACAGATGTAACACCTATCCCATTATCAAAGCTAGCAGTAGCGATCGCCCTATCTATCGGTATTTTTTCTCCATCTGGCACCATAGGAAGAGGAACTATTTGCAAATGTTTATGACGTTGACTCGCACCTGCGATTTTCCCACCGTTATAAAATGCTAAACCTTCAAACTCCCCCATACAGCTACCCAAAGCTTGAAAATCTTGCAAATTCAGTAAATTTTCTTGTTCCTCAAATTCTCTAGTCACAATGAGTAGATGATGATCGACAACATTATATTTATTCAACAGACACAGATGAGTTCTAGAGATATCCGCAACAAATAAATCCTCCTCATAAGGTAGAAAAGGATTAAAATCTTTGCCAGTGACAACCTTCTTTTTTTCCTGCTGTTTTCTAGCTTCATCTTTGCGCGATAAATTAGACAAAATACGCACCAGGAAGCGAATATTATCCTGTTCTACAAACTCATATTCTGTGGGTATTGGTTGGAGTGCGCCACATTCGAGAGCATATTCAGTTTGTTCTTTTAGTCTTTTCCAGAGAGTACCCGATGCTAATAAAAGTTGATTTTCAGACATAGTTTATTTTTGGAAATCATATCAGTAGTTATGAATCATCATACTATTGAGACGATCATCCAGAGCAATACCTCAAATTTTGAGACAAAAAAAAGTTCCCCTTGAAAAACGGGAACTCGTATCAATAGCAACTACTCTTGAAGTCTGTATCTATTTTCATTATGAAACCAACTTAACTTTTAGCCAAACTTAAACTATTTTAAGCTGCAAAAGCTATAGAATACTTAGAATTTTAGTTCACAGATTACACTATCAAATTAATCTCCAAGTACCTCGTCACAAAATAGTTTAGCTGACTCAAAATCTTTGCCCGATCTATTAGCTTGAGCTTCTTTATTTTCTAGGAAGTTTGAAACTGAACCTTTAGCTAAAGAACGAGTTGTTGCACTGGCACTGTCTTGAACCCAATCATTATTACCAACTTTGTACTTAAAATCGCATCTATACTGATCGTTAGCCGATCCTGCTTGTAAGAAAATACCTAGAGAAGCTAGTGCAGATAGGATCAAGTACTTTCTCATTATAATCTCCTGTAATTGGTTTGCTGTTTAGATAGTAATTTACTGTCTATATTCTTTTTATATCTCTAAGTTAATATTTTTTATTGTTAACTACTATACTATTTACAACTTTTTATTCAATTTTTTTGGTAATAATTCGTTTTTTAAGTATAAATTCTCAGCCAAATATTGGCATCATTAATATTAGTTACTACTGTTTCAGTTTTAATAAAAATTAATTCAAAAATTCTCAGAATTTATGATATAATTAAATTCGATATTTTGCAGGTAATGTAAGTAAAATTTTACAGCTATGTACTTAGATTGTCAAGGGTTTAATGTAACTATTTATCTAAATAATTATGTATGATGAATATGCACAATTACTAAACATTTAATTTGCAATATCAATCACAATTTTATGCATATTAATTACTACTAATTCAAAGAATAAGAAGACTTGCTTAGTCGAGAAAGAAGAAAGTTTTTTCTTTCTCGAC
>NZ_JAAHGT010000128.1 GCF_010672385.1 Okeania sp. SIO2F4 | reverse complement strand
AGTATGAAAAGAAGTTAAAGCAGAAACCAACATGGCAATATTTTCATCACCAACAGTTGGATGTACCCGTCTTCTCATATCCACAGAAGAACGACAACTAAAATAAAAATCTTTGTTTTCTTTTTTCAATTGTTTAGCTAATACTAACATCATTGCCGAACATATTGCTCCATGAACTGTTGATTTTTCTTGTTTAGAGCGCTCAATTATCTGTTCAGTAAAATCGGTATTTAGCTGTTTGTGAATTAATCCACAGCGACGTTGTTCATGAGGTACATATTTTTCAAAAGGAAGTGTATCAATTTGTCTGTTTAACTTTGGTAATTCTTCATTTTCTACAATGTAATTAGCAATTATTTTTTCCAGAGATTGATAACTTTCCAACTGATTAACTTGAGTAATTTGATGATTTGATGCGATTTGATGACAAAAACTAATAATCTCTGAATGTAAGTAAATACCACACATTGCATCTGCAATTGCATGATGAATTGTAGTGATTAAATAATTGTTTGTGCTTTTTTCACTTGCTTTAATTAGAGTGGCTCTAACCAAAACTTTTTCACTGTCAATTTTTGTACTTAATTCATCAATAACAAGAGTATGCCAATATTCTGGAGATGGATTCAAAACAACTTTTAAAGGTATTTGCTTTGTACCTTCAGTTTTAAACATTAAATTATCTAGCACCTCTACAATATGAGAATTTAATCGAGGATGACGAATTTGCACTAAATCTAGGGATTTTCTCAAAACTTCTCGATCTAGAAATCCTTTGATTTGACTAATTATTACCACATTTAATGAATTGGCATAGCGATTAAAAAGTTCCATACCTTCTTCCATAGCAATAAGCTTTCTATCATCAGTCATATTTTCATCCTAGCTAAATAAATGTTAAAAATTTGCTCAATAATCAATTGTAGCCATGCTCATAATAGATGAATATTGGCTTCTTTGAGCAGTTGTTGAAATCTAGATTTGTTGATTTCTGCCAAAGCTCTTGCTTGCCCTAAAGTCAGTTTATCAGTTTAAAATAGCATAATCGCAATTTCTAGTTTAAATTTTGTTTTTGTCATGCCACAGGTGGTTAAGGTTTTATCGGGAATAATTACGTTCATGGTTGTTGGTTAAAATTGAGTTACTATAGTGTTTGATTTTATTATAATCAATAATAATATAAGAGAAATTTTTTTCCATGCAATTTAACACTTTTGTCTCATCCATCAATGATTTAAAAAGGTGCGTCAACGCTCCTAACTTGCAAGAGGTTTTACTACAACCAACTCTCCTTGCAAAACAGGGGCAACTCTCACCACAAGAAACACAGTCACTAGCATCAACCGCAACAAAATCTGGTTTGCGTCCGGTATTGGTGTGGGATATTTTGATGCCACAAGAAGTTATGAACCAAATTTGTCAACAACTGACTCAGTGGGATATAAGCAAGTTTGCAGCAGTGCGGGTTGCCGACCCTGGAGCTGCTTGGTGGTTGAAAATGAATTACCCAACTATAGCGCTACAGTTAATTGTAGAAACAGGTAATCATAATTTAGAAGGGTTGCGGGGTTGGTGTGAGATTTTTTCTGACTCTTTGGAACGTTTGATATTATCTATCGAACTGCCAGAACAAAAATTGATTGAATATTGTCAAACTCTCCCAGTTGCTTGTGAAGTTTTGGGAGTGGGGCAAATTTTGTTGTTTTATTCCCCACGTTCCCTATTGTCTCCACATTTGTTAGATTCTGACTCAGAAGAAAAATTTCCCCTGCAAACTACTGTGTCATCGGAGGATAGCAATAACCGACCTTTCCCTACTTTGGAAACAGCGCACGGTACATTTATGTTTTTGGATAAAGATCAATTTATTCTCGATAAACTTGAGGGTTTACAAGAAGCAGGTTTGCATACAGTTTGTCTAGACTTGCGACATTTGGGAATAGATGGTGATGTAGCAGTAGATGTTGACAAAATTTGTTCTCAGATTTTAACTGACCCCGTTTCTTTGCGGAAAAACTGGGCGAGACCAACGCGATCGCCTTTTTTCAATGCCAACCGCACTACTTCTATATTTTCGCGGATGAAGTCTAAGCACAAGTTAGTTCAATATCGACAAGAAATTGGTTTAGCTGAGGTTTTAGCTGGAGAAAGTGGAAATTATGTTGTTTTTCAAAGTTTGCGACCTTTTGCCGTTGCTCAAATAGAGAAAATTATTGTACCTACTGGGGAAGAAATAGAAATTCCAGCAGAAATAGTATTTCGGAACTTAAATGGTGAAGTGGTTGAGTCATGCGATCGCGAACAAATCCTAATTACAGACTGGATTAAAAAAGCGATGCCAGGTTCATTATTGTTAGGTATAGCTGAAGTCAGAAGTCAGAAGTCAGAAGTCAGAACTTAAATTATGATCGTAACCCGGTTTCTCTGTAAGTCCTAATATAATTATTCTGGTCAAGGGAACAGTGGGAGCAAGATGCTCCCATTAAGCGGCATTATTCATCCCCATGTACCATAACAGCCGTTAATGTTATACTAACAGGACTTACGCATGAAGTACCAAAAACTAGGATTTGAGATTGCTTCCCTATCGGTCGCAATGACGAAAACATTTTGTACTGCGTAAGTCCTAACTAACTAAAAATTCGATTATATAGCTTTGAAATTATGCCTAACTCCAAACGTAATTCCTCTGATAATAAAAATGCCAAAGGCGATCGCATAGTTTATTCAGAATTTGGTAATAATGCTACTTCTCCAGCAACAGAAAGAGCATTACCAAACTTACCGCCAAATCAACAAAATTTAAGAGTACAAGCATCCCGCAAAGGTCGTAAAGGAAAAACAGTTACTATTATTAGTGGGTTTCAGTCAAACTCAGAAACTTTAACAGCTTTACTCAAACAACTTAAAAATCAATGTGGCGCAGGTGGAACTCTTAAGGATAATGAAATTGAAATTCAGGGGGAACATAAACAAAAGTTACTGGAGGTTTTAACTAAATTGGGTTACAAAGCTAAAATTAGTGGAGGTTAATTTAATCAAGAAATAATCATTGAAGGAGTAGGGGCAATTTATGAATTGCCTCTACAAATTTTTGTGACCAGAAAATCAGGTCTCAAGCCTTCCCTTTACAGCGGTTTTCATTTCAGTAGACCACAGTAGGGACGTTCCATGGAAGGTCACTACAAGGTTTTGGTTGTGACAATGTGGTTATCAATCTCAAAAGCGCTTTCATTAATTGATAATTGATAATGGATAATTGATAATTACCTCTGGTTAAAACCGCTCGGGAATTGAAGATTGGGAAATATCATTTCTTCTCTTGGTCGATTAGATATGGCGAGGAAACCTCGCCATCTCTCGACCGCTTTTTTCTCCTATCCAAGGGGAGGCTTTAAACCACAATTATTTAATTAACAATTAATAATTAATAATTCGGTAAAGGGGATAAAAAAGAAAATTCAGTAGGAGGTACTGATAACTGATAACTGATAACTGAAATGACCTGTTCTATCAGTTCCATTGAGGGAGTTAAGGTATTTTAGAGATGATTAACTTCAACACCCCTGTAATTAAGAAAATTAAGAAATATCTACAGTTCCACTGTAGATATCTATCAGCAAAGGATTAATTATTCAAGATCGAGTTACCAATAATATTTATGGAACTAAGCGGAATTTGGATTTTGGCTTTGTAAGTTTAAATAGGGGGTAATTAAACTTATATTATTGGAGAATATATAAATGTTTAGAACAGTTGCTCTAGTTTTACTAGGAACCTCTGTTGGTTTTGGATTTTCTATGGTAAGCGATGGTAATGGGTTTGCGATTAAAGTACCTCAAATAGAAGCAGGAAAATTAGAATGTCGTTGGTTACCTGAAGATACCTCTAACAAATCTTTCAACAGACAATTCTTGGAACCAAGGTATTAAATTTGCTCTGAAGTGCAGTTGATTAACTACAATTAATATCATGTGCTGCCTCCTCCGGGGGAGCTACGCTATCGTTCATTAATTGATAATGGATAATTACCTCTCCCTAAAACGGATTGGATTGACGCGGAGCGTGAAAATTTTTTCTGATCAAGGGGAGATTGGATATGACGTTTAGCGTTCCGCACAACGCGCGTTAACGCGGAGCGACTTGAATTGCGTTTCGCGGAGCGACTTGAAAAGCGCAGCTCCTCCGTTTGCGCAGCATTCCGCAGGAAAGGAGGCAAGAAGCAGCCGCTCTGAAAGAGCGGGAGACCTCGCCATCCCATCCTACTCCATGGTCTGCAAACGACCGCTTGTTTCTCCTAATTAGGAGAGGCTTTTTACCTTAATTATTCGGTAAAACACTTATAATTAGATTCGTTGTTGCGCTAACTACGCCCAAAATATATCTAGGAGTGCTAAAGCGTTCCTACAAACAAAAACTTTTTTGATGGCAAATGATATAAAATCAGTTTAAACACTAAAGGGAAGCAATCTCTAATACCTTGGGATTGCTTCCTTCCACATCGTTACTTTAATTAATCCTCATAATATCTTTTGCAACTGATATTTTCTGTGCATAACTATAATTTATAATTTTTAAATTCTTCCTACTTTATGATTTACAACATACTTCTCATAGCTGTCATTAATCCTTGACAAACTCCTGTGAGAAAATCTAAATCTAAAGTGTCAATAGTATCACTTTTTTGATGATAATTAGGATTTCGCATATTTGCAGTATCCGTAACCATTATAGCCTTATATCCTCTATCCCAAAATGGTGCATGGTCACTGCGACGAGTATCGGGAACAATTAAGCCTCGATTTGGTACTGGCAACCACTGGCAATTAGTTCCTATTTTATTGATATTTCTACTCATTTGGAACATATCAATAACTGTAAATAAGTTACCAATTAAGGCAATAAAATTTCCCTGGTTTGGATAAAAATATTTTAATCCAGGAGGATAATTTTGGGAATTAGGAGTAGAGTCACAATAACCAAGCATTTCTAGAGATATCATTAGTCTAAGTTGTTGTTGTTTTTGTTTGAGTTTTTCTGCATAATGTTGACTTCCTAATAATCCATATTCTTCCATATCAAAGGCAACTAAACTAACTGGATATTTCAAGGGTTGAGAATAAAATTCTCTAGCTAATTCTAGTAAAACTGCTACTCCAGTAGCATTATCATCTGCTCCTGGTGTACCTGGTACTGTGTCATAATGAGCACCAATTAATATTGGTGATAATTCTCGTTTTTTATTGTTATTTAAACTGCGTAAATTCAAGATGAAATTTTGATGAGTTTTGCCTCTAACCTGAAATTCATCAATTTCTACATTTCCCCATTGTGACAATTGCTGATGAATATATTGTCTGACATAAAAATGTCCTGCTGATGCTAGATATGGGTCGCGATCGCGCACTATTTCTTTTAGATGATTTTGTAATCTTGCTTGTAATTTTAATGTCATTTTTTTTATTATATAAAATCCTGATAATTACTATACCCAAGTCCGCAGCGACTGGAACGGAGTGGAAGGAAGCAATCTCAGGGGTGTGCGGTGATTGCTTCCTTTCGTCGCAATAACGACTATTCAAACTGATTTAATATTAGAACATACGCACCCCAACTAAGAAACCGGGTTTATGAACTAAAATTTGCAATATCAACTATTAAATTAGGCTAATAAACCGGGTTTCTGCGTAAGTCCTGATTATTAGAGTTGTTGGGAAATAGTAATTAAAAATACTCCTGATACCATAATTGCTGCACCTAATAATCGTTCTTTGATACCTTTTTCTTTGAGAATCATTGTTCCCAAAAGAACGCTAAATAATGCACTTGTTCTTTTGACTGAAATTACATACGCAACAAAAGTTAAATTTATGGCTATCATTTGACATCCCATTGCTACAGAATTAATCATACCATAGACAGCTAATTTCCAGCCACCAGTCTTTAATTTATATAGATTATGATGGGATTTATATAAAACAATTGGTAATAGAAAAATTGATATGGTGAAAAAGACGGAAATTCCCCAAAAAATAGGTGAAGAATTTTGCACACCTACTTTATCAAAATTAGCGCTAATACTCCAAATAAAAGCTACTAACAGAGCTAGTCTCGAACCTCGCTCTGTGAGGATAGCTCGAAATGGAGCTAAATATCCTCGCTGTTTTTCTTTGAGATTTAATAAATAGGAACCTAATACGATTAACAATACGCCAATTATACCAAGTGGTTGAGGAAATTCTCCCACAATTAATGGGGAAGTTACTAACAAAAATAAAGGACTAAAAGTTGTGACAGGAGCAATAATTGATAAGTCAGAAATTTTAATAGCTCTGAGATAAAGGATGTAGGCGATCGCGTTCAAAGAACTACCAACTGATAGAGCTAACCAAAAATTATTTCCCAACTGAGGAATGTCAATTAAAAATAATAAGGGACTCAAAAATAAAGAGGTAAAAAATGTCAGACTACATCCAATAATATACTCATCAAAATTTTTTAGTTGTGTCTTATTATAAACATCTTTCATAGATTGAATAAAAGCTACTGAAGTAGCGAAAAAAAGCCAAGGCATTGATTATTTCCTGCTTAATTAAATAATTTTAATAGTAGGTGTGGGTTCTACATTAAATTCATCTTACTCAAAATTAAATTAAATGAACCCGCATCCAATGATATTAATGCACAAAATTAATATTGTAGTAGACTGACACAGCTAAAACTGTGCACTCTTATTTTTGTTTCTAGGTGTCTTTTTCTCCCCACACCGACCACACGGACCACACGGACCACACGGACCATCTAACGCACCATTTAAGGTGTGTCGGTTCAGTAGGTTGGGTTGAGGTACGAAACCCAACACCATTGAAACTGTTAAGTGTTAAGTACCTAGGCAAAATTAATTACCGAAAAATTAAGGTTTAAAGCCTCTCCCCATAGGATAAAAAAGCGGTCGTTTAGCTAGCGCACAACGCGCGTTAACGCTGGGCGACATGAAAAACGTTTCGGAGCATTCCGTAGGATAGTTTCCCGTAGGGTGGGATGCTGAGGAAACTTAGCCAGATCTAATCGACCAAGAAAATAAAAAAATTCTTTTTCACGAATCGTATCTGTATTTAAGAAGAGGTAATTATTAATTATTAATTGTTAATTATTAATTATTGAAAAAACCCACTCTTGTCTGTTGTTTTTTGTCTGTGTTGGGTTTCACTATCGTTCTACCCAACCTACATTTTCAACAGATGTCTGATTTTTGATGCGATCGCCTCCTTTTCAGTACAAAGTAGCAAATATTACTATTATACATTCAGCACTTAAACTGGAACGATATTTTCTGGCCTACAGAATATCACTAGAATATTAAGTAAAATAAATTACATATAACTAAAGTGCTTACACGAATTATAGTATTTTCTTGTAATTCCCATACAGTCTTAAAGTAAAATCTTATTTCTCTAAAAGCCTTTTATAGCAAAGATTTTAGAATATTTTTCTATAGTAAAATAATGAATTTACTTAAAAAGCAGTAATTAATCTCATTGATTTTTATGATTTTTGTCACAGTATAAAAGTTTAAAAATTTATAAAAATAGATACAAGAACGCAGGCAGTTCATCTACAACATAATAGTAAATGTTAGTGAAATATGGCCTTTTTCAAAAATTAAAGTAACTAATTACACTAAAACAAACCAATACCATGATCGACAACATTGTTAACTCTAAATTCTTTGCTGGTTTAACTGCTACAGTTGCATTCACTGGCGTAATGGCTAATGCTGGTGTTGCTAGTGCCCTGATTAAAACTCAAGTATATACAGACACTTTTGGACTAGAAACAACAGATATTAAGGATGCCGTTTTATCACTTGAAAAGTTCGATGGTAGTCTTGGTACACTTAAAAGTGTCAATATCGGCTTTGGTGGAGAGATAGTTGGAGATGCTCAAGTAGAAAGCCTGGATGCAGCAGCGAAAACTCTTACTTTTGATCTTTTGGGTTTTTTGGACTTAAAGAATAATGAGCTTAGTGAGCTCGGTACTTTGTTTGATCAATTAACAACAGCCTCAGACTCATTTGATGCAAGCGCTTTTGATGGCGTTGAAGATTATACAGGTACTTCTGGCTCATCATTTGAAGGGCTAACAGCTGAAGTAATGGGTGAAGAAAGCTTTACTGACCAAACAGTATTAGATTATTTCACTGGTGCTGGAGATAAGGCAAACTTTTTATTCTCTGCTACGACTTTTTCAACTGTGAAGGGTGCAGCGAACATTGCCTCTGTAATTGGTACCAAAGCTGGAGCAAGTGTTACAGTGACATACGAATATGAAGAGTTCTTCGGTGGTGATGTTAAACCTGAGAGAGTACCTGAACCTTCTTCTATCCTTGGCTTAGGTTTATTTGCTGGTGCAGGCATTTTATCTAAGAAGAAATTAGCCAATAAGGCTTAAATAAAACTAACTTTTCAAAACAAACTCCTGATAATTGCCCACTACTTCAAAGATTATCAGGACTTGATTTAAAATTAAGCTATCTTCACAAGAGCCTCTCATAACTAAGAGGCTCTTTTTGTTATTTTTAAAATATTCAGTAGTTATAATTAAAGCTCGTAGTAGGGCTTTAGCCCTAAGATAGATATATCATATCAAATCCGGGGGAATTGGACATAAAAAAATCGGCGTTGCTGAAACCTTGGGATGAATCTTTGCAGAAAAAGTAAATCCCATCTTTTACTTCCTCTTCCTCTAAAACTATAATTCCAATGCAGACCCTATACAATGCTCCTCACACTCTCCACACTCCCCACACTCCCCACACCCTCACTAATTCATCCCGGAAATATGCAACGCCAAAAAATCTCCAATCCTCATAACTGCCAAATCTTTGTGATTATCTCTCCTCCTGACTCCTGTACGCGCGATTCGCGAATTGCCCCTACGACTCCTGACTTAACCAATCTATAGCTGTTTAACCGGATTTGATATCATGGGCTAAAGCCCAACTACAAACAAAAACTTTTTATCGCCCATTATTCGGAAATCATATTAATAGCTAAATACTAATTGCTATAAAATAATTTCAAAGCTAAATCTGGTCTATCTGTAATTAATGCAAAGGCTCCTTTATTCACAATTTCAACCATTAATTTCTCATCATTAACAGTCCAAACATAGATATTCTTATTAATCAGTTTCATCCGCCACGCAAAACCGAATTTCATTAACTGATAATTAGGAGAAACAAAATCAGCTTGAGTTGTAAATAAACGAAATTCTGGAAAAATTGCTGATAATCGAGCAGGGATTAAATCCTTAGAATTCCCAAGTCCTAATAATAACCCCGTTGTAATTTTATTATCTGCTTTTTTCACAGCAATAATCGCAGCATCAAGAAAAGATTTAATCACATAATCTTGATAATCTAAATATTCTTTGACTAAATTAACTATCTCCAATTCATATCTCGCTTCTTTCAATTCAATATCAAGTTTAATTTTCCCTCGACACAACTTCAGCACATCTTCTACCAATGGCACTTCAAAACCTTTTTGCCGAGAAATATCTAAAAGTTGTTGATAAGTCAAATCCCTAAGTTTTATCCCATCAATTGATTCATTGTGAAACACAACAAATAAATTATCCAGAGTTTTTCTGACATCAAACTCTACCATTGAAACACCTAACTCAATAGCTTTGGCAAAAGATGCAATAGTATTTTCAAATTTCACCAAGGCAGATGCACCTCGGTGAGCAATAATTAATGGTTTAGTAGTCATTAGCAGAAGTCAGATAGGGGAGTCGTCGGATTGGCGACGTACAGTAGGGGCAAATGGCCATTCGCCCCTACATTCTTACTGTCACTATATTTGAAAATGTCCGCGCCAGTAATGGCAACTGCTATAAAATGTTGCAATATTAGCAGCGAATTCTCGTACTTAATAATATCAACATTTATAGGACTTACCGAAAAATTCAGGTATAAAGCCTCTCCATTTATGGAGAAAAAGCGGTCGAGGGATGCCGAGGATACCTCGGCATATCCAATCTCCCCTTGAGAGCGGTCGGAAAGCGGAGCAGTCCGTAGGATGGGATGGCGAGGTTTCCCGCTCTTGACAGAGCCGCTTCGAAGTTCGCCATATCCAATCTCCCCTTGAGAAGAAAAAAATTCCTTTTAGGCAATCCTATCCGTTATAAGAAGAGGTAATTATTAATTATTGAAGCATAGACCATATATGTAGAGTTTAAAAACTATAACGTTATAGTTTTTTACGCTATATGTAGTACCCATGCGTAAGTCGTGATTTAGTATGGGCAAGTTCGTTTTTCGGGCTTGATAATATCGAAATTAAGTAGAGGCCGGTTTTCCTTCAAATTAACAATACCAACATTCAATCAAATAAACCCGCCCCAATACATCTTTTTCTTATCTCCAATATTAGTCTAATCTAGAGCTGTCGCTATATAAATAGAATAGCCATGACAAATACACCGACAAAACCACCGTCACGGCCAAGGCCAGTGAATTTTGATGAGTGGATTGCAATATTTGTAGCCTTAGCGACTTTTGGCAGCATATTTTTCTGGGCAACGACTAGAGAAAATAATGGGTTTAATCTACTTTCTAAACCCATGGTTTCTACATCTCTACCTGAAACTGTTGATAGTCCCGATATTGCTGCTGAAGAGTCAATCTTTAGCTTAGGCATACCTCAACTTAAGACTCCTACTGGTGAGTCAGGATCAAATATTGATCGAGCATCTCTAACTTCTGAAGAATTAGGAACAAGTCTAGCTACTTTGGCTCCTATTACTAATACTGTTGAGGAGTTAGAGCCAAATATTCAGGGTTTAGATGAAGTCAAAACAAAGACTGAGACAACACCCAAATTAGCCAAACCTCTAAAAACAACTAATCCTACCCCACAAGTTGCCAAGAATTTGGCAGCATTGGGCATTGGTAAGATATTATCTGAATCTCCACCTGCTACATCACGGGAAGTTGTAGATTCTCCCATAGCAACTGAGACTCTACCTGTGGCACCTCCTATTCCTACTTCAACAACAGAGTCGCCCCAGGTCAAGGAAACTCCTACCCCTCCAAAGGTGGAAACTTCTGAGTCGCCCCAGGTCAAGGAAACTGCTCCCCCTCTAAAGGTGGAAACTCCTGAGTCACCCAAAGTAACGGAAACTTCTCTGCCTCCAAAGGTGGAAACTCCTGAGTCACCCAAAGTAACGGAAACTTCTCTGCCTCCAACAGCAGTAACATCTCCTGATACATCTCCTACTGGCACGATTAAATTTTCTGATGTTCCTAATAGTTTTTGGGCAAGTAATTTTATTCAACCTTTGGCAGAACGGGATATTATTACTCAGGTTGATAATGATAAATTCGAGCCAGATAAACCTGTAACCCGAGCTGAATTTGCTACTCAAATTCCTAAAGTATTTGAGGAAAAATCAACCCAAAAATCTGTTAATTATAAAGATGTAAAAGCAGATTCACCAGCTAAAACAGAAATTCAAACAGCTACTAAATCTGGTTTTTTAAGTGGGTATCCAGGGAATGTTTTTCGCCCAGAACAAGAAGTATCACGATTACAGGTGTTAATTTCTTTAGCTAGTGGCTTAAATCTGAAAATTCCATCTAATCCCGATGAGGTTTTAAGTATTTACAAAGACACAGAAAAAATACCTGATTGGGCTAAAGAAAAAGTAGCTGCCGCAACTGCTGCTGGATTAGTAGTGAGCCATCCAGATGTGAAAAATTTGAATCCAAATCAACCTGCTACTCGTGCTGAAGTTGCAGCAATTTTTTATCAAGCGTTGGCGAAATTAGGGCAGGTAGAACAGGTTTCATCTGAGTATATTGTGAGTCCGAAAAAAGAGAATTAGGTATCTTTTTTGATCGGAACTTTTTCCCGAAATAATTAATTGATTAAAACCCGGTTTCTTCTAGAAACTGGGTTTTTAATCTTCTTATTAGGGAGTAGTTCAGCAATTAATAATTAATTAATTTTGGTTGAAAGCCTCCCCTTGGATAGGGAAAAAAAAGTGCTCTTGAATTTCCCAAGATTGAATCCTCTCGCTTTTAACCAGAGGTAATTATCAATTATCCATTATCAATTATCAATTAATGAACTTTCCCTCAAAGGGAGAGGATTGACGCTTAAGGAAAAAAAGAAACAATATTTCCTTATATTCAATTCCCTTACCGAATTATTAATAATTAATAATTATTAATTAAATAATTCAGCTTACTCTGCAGACCCTTTCAAGGGGAAAAAAGCGGTCGAGGGATGCTGAGGAAACCTAGCCATATCCAATCTCCCCTTGAGAGCGGTCGGAAAGCGGAGCATTCCGAAGGATGGGATGCACTACTAACCTAGCCATATCCAATCGACCAAGAGAGAAGAAACAGTATTTCCTTGTATTCAATTCCGTAACGGTTTCAACCTTCTTGTAATTATCCATTATCCATTATCCATTAATGAAGGTTTTCCTTGAGGTAATGATCTATTACCGAATTATTAATTATTAATTGTTAATTAAATAATTGTGGTTTAAAGCCTCCCCTTGGATAGGGGAAAAAAGCGGTCGAGGGATGGCGAGGAAACCTCGCTTGCCTCCAATCGACCAAGAGAAGAAATGATATTTCCCAATCTTCAATTCCGTAACGGTTTTAACCAGAGGTAATTATCAATTATCCATTATCAATTATCAATTAATGAAAGCAGTTTCCGAAGTTATGAGGTACAGTTGTTTTTCTTCTTTTCTATTCCCTGTTCCCAGTTAAGTGTTAAGTGTTCCCTAAAATCTAAAGTTTTGTACCTCATAACAAGGGAAAACGCTGTATTAATGATCAATTAATGAACCTGTCAGTTGTACTACTATAAGCAGTAAGTAAAGTTCAATAAAAACATGATTATAGAACTTTTGAGGATAGTGAGGTACAGTTTAACACTAATTTCTATTCCCTCCATACCTAAACTCGTAAAACTTTGTACCTCATTAACTCCAAAACTGCTGTAGTTATGACATATCATATAGAATCCGGTTATATAATATATGTTGATAATTCTATAAATTACTTCAAGCCTTGAATAGAAGCACCTCCCCACCTCCCTATCTCCCCCAACCATATAATAAGTATTCAACCGGATTTGATATCACTCCCCATAACATAAAATAATTATAATTTATACCAATTCACTTTAAAGATGTCACAAATAGTTGAAAACTTTAAATGTGAAATAATTTCCTGAAATTACTGTGGCATAAAAGTTTAGAGTCTATAAAGTCTTAATGCATGACTTTTGACTTTTTACTTCCGTGAAACGGTATAGTTGCTATAGATAAAAATTTAAAACTCTATGCTTGAAGCAATACAAAAATTATTAGTAAATCTAAATCAAATGTTTACAACTCCTCTACTTTTCATAGGGGATACTTATATATCTTTAAGTTTGCTTTTTGAATTAGGTATATATTTAATCGTAGTCTTGCTCTTAGGTAGACTATTCAAAAATTTACTCAAAAAAGTATTCTTAGTAAAACTAGGTATAGATAAAGCTAACCGAGAGGCAATATCTACAATATTTAGCTATGGACTCAGCACCCTAGGTATAATAGTTATTCTCCAAACACAAGGCTTTAATGTTTCCTCATTAGCAGTTTTAGCTGGGGGTTTAGGTGTAGGTATTGGTTTAGGATTTCAGAACATTACCAAAAACTTTATTAGTGGTTTAAATGTACTAATAGAAAGACCTATTAAAATAGGAGATTTTATTGAATTAGAGAATGATTTAGGTTTTGTGGAAGAAATTGGTTTACGTTCAACTAGAGTTAGAACATTAAGAGATAGTCATGTAATTATTCCTAATGGAATGTTAATAGAAGGGAAAATACATAACTTAAGCTACGATAATTTTCAAGGTCGGATTGAAGTTGATATTTTTGTTTCTGATGATAGTGACCCAGTATTAGTTACGGAAGTTGTGCTAATGTCAGCTTATATGGAACCAGCAGTATTACGGGAACCTCCTCCAAAAGTTTTGTTTTTAGGGTTTCAAGATAATGCTTTTAAATTTCAATTATGGGTATGGGTAAATGAAATCTATAATGAACCGATTTATATGAGTTCTTTACGGTTTATAATCCAGCATAATTTGCATCAACAAGGTATTTTAATTCCTTGGGATCATTTTAATATATATCTTCATCATCCACAGGAGTCCCAAAATTTAGAATCATCTCAAAATACTGTTCTTCACGGGTTAAAAAATCATCAGTCTATACATAATAAACCTATATCAGCTAGGGATTTATTAATGCAAGTTACTTATTTTGAAAATTTTACTGATGTGGAGTTAAGAAAACTCATAGAAGTAGGGTATAGAAAACGTCTCAAGCAATTAGATTTTTTATTCCATGAAGGAGACCCTGGTGATACTTTTTATATTATTCTTTCCGGTTCAGTAGAGGTCTTTGCTGAAAAAATTAATAAACATCTCACTACTCTAAAAGCTGGAAAATTTTTCGGAGAATTAGCTTTAATGCTAGGTATTCCTCGTACAGCTTCTGTTAGAGCAATTGAAGATACTATTTTATTTGCTATTCATAAAAAAGGCTTTGAAAAAATATTGCATGAAAATCCAGAATTAGCAGAGGTAATTGTGCAAGAGTTTGGTAAACATCAAGAAGAATTATCTGAACGTCAAAATGAACTTAGAACATTGGGATTAGTTGATGCAGAAGAAGATGATAAAAATCCTGTAGTTTGGGTAAGAAATCGTCTCAAAAATATGTTTGATTTATAGCAGAGAATAGGGAATAGGGAATAGGGAATATGGAATAGGGAAAAGTTATAAAAATATTTCCTAGTTTAAGATTAATCGTCAGTCTATGTCCTAACCAATTCTTGATTATTTATAGGAATCAGATGTGAGAATTGAGGTGTTCCTTAAAATTAGAGAATATAGCAGTTATTATATTAATAATATATATTTTTTTCTTGTTCCCTGTTCCCAGTTAAGCGTTCCCTGTACCCTAAAATTATTCAATATCTCACAACTTAAATCATATTGCTATAATAATTAATAGACATCTCAAAAAATAACAAATGAAATCAATTGAAGATATGAAATAAACAATTTAATTCCCTATTCCCTATTCCCTATTCCCTGACTTCTGCAAGAAGTCTAATGAATAAAAGATAGGTCGATTCTCCCAAAATTTGTACTTAAAGCTATTTGCATATTTTCTAGTGCTTTGACTAACTATTGAACTTTTTTTTGTGTAGAAGATTCGTAAGGGAACAGGGAACAGTTAGAAAAACATTTCCACTTTCTAGATTTATCGTCAGTCTATATCCTAAGCAATTCTTTCTTAGCTATATAATTAATGAATAAAAGATAGGTCGATTCTCCCAAAATTTGTACTTAAAGCTATTTGCATATTTTCTAGTGCTTTGACTAACTATTGAACTTTTTTTTGTGTAGAAGATTCGTAAGGGAACAGGGAACAGT